>DNGI01000307.1:0-467 GCA_003486645.1 Cyanobacteria bacterium UBA11370
ATTGCAACGTCTCTACCATTGGACGTTAAAAATACCGACAAAAATAGGGACATCACGGTTGTGTGACATCCCTGTTAAGTTTTCCTGACATTTTGAACAATGTGGCGTTTCAAATGCCAGGATGGATTTAGTAACGAAATTTACTTTAGGCGGAGATAGTTGGCTTCAGCTTCTAGTTGGCGAACTAAAGCGTCATCACCATTTGCTCTAGCGACTTCTAGACGATGTTGCAAGCTTTTAAGAAGACTATCACGATGGGTACTGGCTGCTTCTTGTGCTTTTTGACGTAGATTTTTGTTCATGATAAACATTCCTCATTCCTGACTTAAGGTATCATCTCCACCCTTTCAACATAACACGAACAGCAGAGCGATCGCTAGGATAACTGTATGATTGGCTACAGAAATTAGTTAATTCTTCATATAATCTTATTTATCCCCTTAATGTCTCCCCACTCCCCACTCCCC
>DNGI01000307.1:687-10933 GCA_003486645.1 Cyanobacteria bacterium UBA11370
CTCCCCACTCCCCACTCCCCATAATTCAAAATGCCTTTTCATCGAATCGTCACTCTCCTGACAGATTTTGGTTTAAGCGATGTGTACGTCGGTGTGATGAAAGGTGTGATTGCCCAAATTAACCCCGCTTTGACGGTAATCGATCTCACCCATCAAATTCCGCCTCAAACTATTGCTGCGGCGAGGTTTAACTTAATGAATGCTTATCCTTACTTCCCCGATGGAACCGTGCATATCGCAGTTGTCGATCCGGGAGTCGGGAGTCACCGCAAAGCGATCGCGCTTCAACTGGATCAGGGTTTTCTAGTGGGACCCGATAATGGGTTATTTAGTGGCGTTTTAAGTCAAAACCCAGTAATTACAGCGGTTGAATTAACGAACTCGAACTATTGGCGAACACCAACACCTAGCACCACCTTTCACGGTCGAGATATATTTGCTGCTGTGGGGGCGCATCTTGCTAGTGGTGTGCCGTTAGAAGAACTGGGAGAATGGATTGATCCCACTACGCTGGTACAACTGCCAATTCCCGAACTGATACAAACAGAGGTAGGGATCGCAGGTTGTATCCAATATATAGACTACTTCGGGAACGTAGTTACCAATATCCCAGCGACGGAAGTGACGGGAAAAACTTGGTCAGTGGTGATAGGCGATCGCATAATTCCAGCGAGTCAAACCTATAGTGATGCTGCGTTGGGAGAGGTGGTTGCCTTAATCGGGAGTCATGGTTGGGTAGAAATTGCGGTTAATAGCGATAGTGCTGCGTCTCAATTGCAACTGGATTTAGGGAATCGGATAGAAATAATACTCACTACTCAAACAAAAGGTTAAAGTTGAGAAAAAAGGGTGGGTGTGAGGTCGTAGGGGATAGGTCGTAGCGATCGCCAATTGCTTGTACCCAAAGGGGTGAAGATCTTAACCCTACTGTCCACTCCCCATTTCCAAGTGAGAGGAGATGATTGATTATGACATTACAACAGTCGTGGGAATCACAAGTTTACCAGGGTCAATTTGGCGAATTTACAATTACCGAGAGCGATCGCGTTGGTGTAATAGTCTACCGCAGTGGTTTAGTGGTGGCGGCGTTGAGTTTTGCCATCGGTAGTGGGTTGGTGCTATGGCAAGGGAATAATCCTACAGTTTTAAGTGTACTAACTCCCCTTTATGCTTTATTTTGCATCGGGCTAGGTGTTAGTTTGGTCACTATTCATATTTATTTAGCAACCCTGCACCGAGTCCTACAATTGTTTTGGGGGATTGGTACGATTGCAGCGATTGTATTAGCAGTACAAAGTAACGAACCTCTTGCTCTATTAGTTTACAACCACCCAACAGTACTTTTCGGTATCGGTTTTATGTTTGCGGCCTTAACAGGAATTTATTTTAAAGAAGCGTTTTGCTTCAATCGTTTTGAAACTAAGTTTCTCACCCCTTTAGTGCCGATGCTACTCCTAGGACATCTAGCTGGGGTATTACCGATAGTGGGAGAAGAAGTTTTATTAGGCATTTGGGCAATTTTGTTTATGGTGTTTGCAGTGCGTAAAGTCATCCAACCCATTCCCCCTGATATTGGCGACAAATCTGTTTTTGCTTATCTAAAAGGAAAGGGCACTGCTCATTCTCATTCATAACTCTAGTTCGTCTAAATCACTTGTGAAGCTTAGGTTAGGCAAGAAACATTCGAGTTAAAAAGAGAACGTTTTTGATCAACGTTTAAGTCTTAGAGAAGACTCTAATCTTATTTCACAACTAATTTAGGCTAGCTAGAGTAAAGAATGGCAAAAAGATTACCCTTTTAAAAGGGAATAAAATAATTATTGTAAATCAAATAAATTTTTTATTTTTATGTAATAACTATAATAATTTCTAGGTATTTTAATTAGGCAATAAATACTGAATTTATTAAGAAGTGAATAGCCTAAGATTTGAATCGCAATCCTAGCGTTTTCAAATTCATCACTTTAAGGAAACACAAAACGCGAACAAACCTGATCGCAGGGGGCACTTAATTTAATACAAATGCAGAGAGAATTGCCATGGGGATCTTAATGCTTACCAGTTTCTTGATAGTTGGCGTTGTCCAGGTATCGTTATCGTCTCAATTGTTGTTATCGTTAACGCGGATACAATCGAGTTTATGGGTTTCTTCCGCACCGTCTCCTTTACCGTTAGAAACTCTTGAAGTGTTTCCACCTCCCCTCGGAGAACTGATTGAAACTCAATGTCGGGATGTTCCTACAGGTGTTGGTATTCCAGGATTTCAACCCGGAATATCGAAAAGTGATGTATTTCGGATGCTGGGTACTCCCACGGGGACGGCGCGGGGTTATTGGCCGAATACGGGTGCGGTTTATTATGAATTAATACCGGATCAAGTCAGTTTAGGTTTTCTGTTTGATAGACAGTCTGAACGTATTCGTCAAACGGAGGCTTCTTTTACTCCTGGCGTTGATTCTCAAACCGTTTTATTGACTTTAAATGGTATGTTAGGTTGCAAACTCAACCAGCAAATTCAACAAGGATTAGAACAAGTATGGCAGCGAAAATCTCAGCAATTTTCCTTTCGATTGGATTATCTCAAAGGGGTGATTGAACGTCAAAAGAGTGGCAGACTCTACATTGGAATCTGGGAGGCAGACTTACATTAGACCTGTGTAAAAATAAAATTTAACCTGCTACTATAGCGATCGCTTGCGGTAAAATGATATGTTCTTGAACTTGTATCCGAGCGTGGAGGGTTTCCGGGGTATCATCGGGTAGGATAGGAACGGCGGATTGAATTAAAATTGAGCCACTATCAACTTCTGGACTGACTAAATGAACGGTACAGCCTGTTATTTTAACTCCTGCTGCTAGTGCTTGTTCTACTGCTTGCACGCCTTTGAAACTGGGTAATAAACTGGGATGAATGTTAAGGACTCGGTTAGGGAAGGCATCAATTAAAACTGGTGTTACTACTCGCATCCAGCCTGCCATTACTACTAACTCTACGTCGTATTGCCGCAAAGTTTCAACAATTTGTTTATCTAAATCTTCTCGTTTTTTATAGTTTCGATGATTTAGTAAAACAGCAGGAATACCCCATTTTTCGGCTCTGGAAACTGCCTTAATACCAGGATTATTGTAAATTAAAACTTGGATTTGAGCGTTGAGTTCTTTGGAGGCGATCGCTTGCGCTACGGCTTCAAAGTTTGTGCCACTTCCAGATGCCATTATTCCTAGTTTCACTGGAGGGCGATCAACGGGTAAGTTGGAAGTAATGGGGGGTGAAATTAAACTGGAAGTTGTATTAGGGGTTGTCAGATTAGTTATCATGAAAAATTATTATTCTATAGGCTGAGAACCGGGCGCACATTGAATGTCACTCTCGTTATTCTTAGGACTTATTGGTATGGCAGGTGGTATGGATGAGGGTTGTTCGCTTTCGCAAATTGTGGCAATAGTGGTGTCATAATCGTCAATTTTGACCACGAACACGGCAGCAGTATAGCTTTTCAGGTCAGGATTTTTAGCTTGAGCTGTTATGATTACGCTTTGAGTGCGATCGCCTTGGGGTAAAATTTGATAACGATAATTTTCTGTTTCTGAGTTTAAGCCAATTCCTAATTCTTCAATCGTTGTGGCAAAGTTAGGATACTCCAAGCGATACGCCTGTTGAGCGCGACTCATTGAACCTAGGTACTGTTTGGCTTCAGTGGCGCTACGTTTGGCAGTTAGTTGGCGTTCAATTTCTGCTAACTGAGACGGGTCGGAAATTGGCTGGAAGAGTATGGCATCGGGTGTAAATGCTGAAGGCCTGAATTGTCCTGGTCCTATAGTCCCCCCCTCTATGCGTAACTGACCGTCAGCAGTAAACTCAAAAATTGTTAATGTGGTATCGCCGTCCAGCACTACGTCAAGTTGCATTGGTTGGGTGGTTGAGTTGATTTGGTACTCCGCTTCTTCGATCGCATCACTTGGAGTAGAGAAGGACGGATAAAAAATATGTAGTTTGCCGTCTGTGGTGAAAATCAAGGTTATGCTTGCATCCGATAACTGATCTGTTCCTTGCCATGCGCCTACCAATTTCTGAGTAACAGTGTTCGGGGTTGCAGTGCTTGAAGCTTGAGTGATTAAAGGGACTGTTAAAGGGATTGCGATCGCATGAGTGCTAGTACTACTGAGTAGCCCTAATATGAGACTGGATACCATCCAAGTTTTAGGAACTGAGAATTGAGCCAGGAGCATTAAGATACTTTTATTCATAAACATTAATTCTGGAGTTTAAGCCTAGAATGTTTAAAAAGCAAGATTTACGCAAGTGTTACGCTTAAATCAACTTGTAGAGTGCGTCAGACTTCCGTTATAGAGCGATTATTGATGAGTTTAGCCTAGTAGCGTAGATTTGTTTTTTTTAATCCTCTATTTGTAAAACACCTCCCCTTTGTCTCCCTTGTCTTCCTTGTCTCTCCCATCCCCCCATCTATCTCAATAACTAATAAAGCACAGGCAGCTTAGTATCATGTCGGGTTAAATCACCCTAAAAAAGATTGAGGGGTAAGAATGTTCATTTAATGTAATAATTTTTAATATAGTCTTGCCAGTATTGATACACAAATTGTTCGGTTGAACACACTCAGGGGGTGAAAGTTGTGAGTAAAGCACTCAAGGAGGACAACTTCATGGTGGTTGATTTGACAGACAACGTTTTGGTTAATACCCCCATTCCCAGCGCTCATCATGCAGCACTGCGATCGGGATTTGCTGGATATCCAGCTAACCCACGTTGGAATGCGACTAAGTATAAAGCCTGGAAAATAGGGCGTGAGTGGCGAGAAGCGCTAGCACGAGGTGAAATGGTGGTGCGTTCTACAGATTCGATGCTAGTACCCGCAATCCAGCCGGAAGAAACGGAGGAAAATTTAGAAAAACCTCTCAATTCTTCACAATGGCGATTCCCATTCAGAGCAAAGCAGATGTTAGCAGCTTTTCAGGCTGTTTAATACGTGTTTAATACGATGCTACCGCTCCGGTGGTCTTTGTTGAATTGGTAAGTCCTGAATGCTTTACTTTTTTTGAAGAGGCGCGATCTATCGCGTCTCTCGTCATATCAATCTTTTTTAGAGTTATTCAACGGGACATGATATTAGCTTACTTCTTCAAGGGATTATGAAAGAACTCTCCTGTTTGAGGAGGAAGAGTAGGATCAAAAATAATTTCTGCTAGGCTTTTGACTACGCCTGTTAGCGGAATGGCTAGAATTACGCCCAATATCCCCCCAACTTTTGCTCCTAATAACAAAGAAACAAAGATAATTACAGGAGATAAACCTGTCAAATTACCCATAATTCGGGGGGCAATCAAATTGTCTTTCACCTGTTGCAAAGCAACAGCTACTCCCAATACTTCCAAGGCTAACCACCAATCAATAAATGCGACTACAATAACTACTGTTCCAATTCCCAATGTTGCTCCTACAAAAGGAATTACTTCCATGAACCCAATAAACACGGCAAACAGCAAGAAAAACGGGACGTGTAATAAGCGAAAAGCAAGGGTCAAAGTCATTGCCATAAACAACCCTAGTAACAATTGACCCGAAACAAACCGCTGTAAATTGCGTTGCAGAGATTGAGTTAAACCCTCTTGAATTTTAGGAGAAAAAATCCTCGTCAGGCCTTGCCAAAGTCGCTCACCATCAATGAGCATATAAAACGAAATGACCAGTACTAAAATTAAGTCTAAAAACCAATTAAACGTTCCCACTACTAAACCTAAACCCGTAGAAGCGATCGCTTCTGCTTGTGCTTGCACTCGCGCTAACAGTTGAGAGCCTAAAATTCGCACATCAAACGGTAAATTATGCTCCACACTCCAGGTTTGAAAACTAGCCAATTGCTGCTGACCTTGTTCAAGTAAATCCGGTAATCCAATGACTAATTGTCGTCCTTGATTAAATACAGGAGGTGCTAGAGTTAGGGCGATAAAAACAAAAGCAAAAGCAGCGACTAAATAAACCAGTATCGCGGCTACTGTTCGGGGTAAAAACGAACGAACCGGAGCAACGGCATAATTCAACAAAAAGGCAATTAGAGAAGCGGTGAGCAAAATACTGATGAGTTCACCAAGATAGCTCAATGCGGTTAGTGTAATCCATCCTGTGACTAAAATCAATAACCAAGTAATCAGGAACTGTTGGAGAGGTGAAACAATAAAATTCATTGTGAATGATGAATGATAAATTATGAATTACATTCCCATGTCTAGCAATTCTGGAATTGTAACAAATCTGTAGCCAAGTTGTTGCAATTGCTTGATAATTTCTGGAAGAGCTTTGATTGTTTCAGCACGATTACCACCTCCATCGTGCATTAGCACAATTAATCCGCTTTGAGCTTTGTCAATCACTGTTTTAACTAACTCATTTGCCGGACGTGGGTGATAGTCTTTAGAGTCATCCGACCACATCACAATTGTATAATTTTTTTGCTTGGCGTAGTCTACTAACCCGTTATCCAAAACCCCACCAGGAGGACGGAATAGAGAGGTTTGTATTCCTGTTGTTTCATAGATAAGTTTTGTAGTTTTATTGATTTCGTTAATAATTGTAGGATAATCCATTCGATCATACCAATGATGCCAGGTATGATTCCCAATTGCATGACCTTCTGCAACGACTTGTTGAGCAATTTGAGGATAGGCTTTTAGATTTTCTCCTATCCAAAAGAATGTTGCTAATATATTGTTTTGTCTGAGAATATCTAGGACTTTGGGTGTCGTCTCAGATCGAGGACCATCATCAAAGGTTAAGGCAATAACTTTATCCTCATTTGACCCCTTGATCCGATAAACAATTTTGCCCTGAAACTGAGGAGGAGTAAAATAAGTACTGATGGGTTCCTCTTCAATGGAAATTTCTTGAGTTATGGGATCTAGGGGTAGTGCATTAGTTGTCTGTGAAGGTTGATTATCATCCAAATTCGGCGGAGGCGAAATCTCTTGAGAATTGGAAATGACATCGATTTGTTCTGGGGGGGTGGACTTTAAAATGGGTGATGTTTTTATATCCTGCGATGGAAAAATTGGAGATAATTCTTCCCGCCTACCTTGGTGATTCAGGTTAGGCTTTTCTGTCAATAACACCACAGGTGTTTTGTCTGTGGAATTCAACCTTCTCTGTAGATTTTGTCTTGGGACTAATGTTGACTTTAGAGAATCTCGAACTACTATTTTCGTGGGAGTAGCTGGGTAAACCCATCGATGTAGACTAACACTGAACAAAATAGCGATCGCAACGAGTGCGATGGATAGGAATTGTCGTAAAAGGATGGGGTCACGCTTTGCCACACTATATCTCCTAGGAGGAAGGTAAAATGGTGATTTTAGTAACCAAACTTTGAGTAAAATTAAAGTCTAAGTGAGTTTTACATCCATGAACACGACTAAGCAATTATTTACCATTGGACATTCTAATCTGAGTATTGATGATTTTATTCGCTTATTGCAGCAGCATAACATTACGGCGGTTGCTGATGTGCGATCGCACCCCTATAGTCGTTACTTACCTCATTTCAATAAATCTCCTCTCCAATCCACCTTATCCACTTTAGGAATCCACTATATTTTTCTCGGTCAAGAGTTAGGAGCAAGACCTACCGATCTAAGCTGTTATGTTAATGGTAAAGCTTTATATGATCGAATTGCTGCAACTGAACTCTTTTCTCAAGGAATCCAACGTCTTCTTAAAGAAGGAGAAACTTACAAAATTTCGCTGATGTGTGCTGAGAAAGACCCAATTACCTGCCATCGGACTATTCTTGTGTGCCGACATTTGCAAAAATTTAATCTAGAAATCTATCATATTTTAAATGATGGAGCTTTGGAATCTCATCAACAGTTAGAACAGAGGTTGCTGACTTTACATGGCTTAGATCCGGCTCAATTGAATCAACCCAAGCAACTTTCCCTATTTGATGATATGACATCCCTCAACCCAGTTTCTAAGTCCTCCCTTGAAGAACGATTGCAAGAAGCGTATTATCGACAAGGGGATAAAATTGCTTATCAGGAAACTAAACATGAGTCAATCGATTGAGTTATTTACAATAGGTTTTACTAAAAAGTCCGCGCAACAATTTTTTGATACCTTGCTGAAGTCGGGAATTAAACGAGTGATCGACACCCGACTTAATAATGTATCTCAGTTAGCTGGATTTACGAAACGAGCCGATCTTGAGTATTTTTTACAAAAGATTGGCAATATTGATTATATCCATCGTTTAGATTTAGCGCCAACAAAAGATATTTTAGATAATTACAAAAAAAATAACGGAGATTGGGATACTTACGAAAAACAGTTTTTGGAGTTAATGAAGGAACGACAAATTGAACAGAACATTTCACCGGAGATTTTCAACGGTAGTTGTTTGCTATGTAGTGAACCAACTCCTCACTATTGTCATCGTCGCTTAGTGGCTGAATATTTGAATAACCAGTGGGGAAATGTAAAAATATGTCATCTTTGATTGGTTGTTGGTTGTTTGTTGTTTGTTATTAGCTATTCGGGTTTAATGACTCAAGCTGATATATCTCCGGTCAATTTGGGAACTCTAAAAATACCTTACTATATGCTGATGACTCAGAATGACCCAGATTATTTGCCTAGCGAATTCCTGGAAGCGTGGCGACAGATGTATCGCTGGGATCGATATTATTAACGATAGCTGGATTCGTCCAGTATCGAATTTACCAGATGGTCGCATCCCTAAAGAAATGCGTTTGATTGGAGGATTAGAACCTGCTTTACTCGACATTCTAGAAATCCCCCTCGCCAAAACAGGACCCGACTTTGGTTTTGAACGAGAAAACCTCTCGGTGTTACCAGGCAAATGGCGGCGAGTTGGACAAGTTCCACCGACCTACTTACTTAAATATTGCAGTAATGAAAAGTATATTCTGCACAGCGATCGCCGATATGTTACTATCGATTTTATGCAATCCTTACCACCATCTGAACGATGTACCTTGCAACTAGTTAAAGTGGTAAAATTTTCAGTAAAATCAATAGGTCAGCGATTTGAAAACGTTCAAAAATGGGAAGGCTCAATCCTAACAGAAAATGGACAACGATTAACAGCAACTATTACTGATCCGGTATTTATTCGGCGGTTGGAGTTAGGATATCAGCCAACCCGTCATTATTTAGTAACAGTTAGTCTTAGTATGCCTTGGCGACCTGTGGATTGGGAAGGGGATGATCCCTGCTGGAAACTAATCGCCGCTGTGGTGGAATTACCGGAACCATCCAGAAGCAATCTAGACCTAGAAATAGTTCAAGATGAACCCGATATTCCCTGGTAAATTCCATAATTTATAAGGGTAGGGTGTATCGAAGGATAAAACCCTGATTATCTCAATCAATAACTTGGTCTGATCCACCTTACAAGTTGATTTAACTGTGACCAAAGCCAACCCGGTACAAGCCTCCCCTTTTATAGCACTACGCATTGAGGTTAGGACATCCTTAATTGCTGAAACTATTGATTTTCTAGGCTTTTACCTTCTGCCCTCTGTCCTCTGCCTTCTGTCTTCATTGACACTTGCGTAACTCCTAAAACTATTAGACTGAAAGTTTTCACCCTCAGTCTAATAGCAGTTCTATCCACAAGTGTTAGTCTTCAATCTGTCAAATTAGTCAATTTTTGCCCAAAGAACGTGAGTCTAATCGACTAATTACATCAGACCAAGTTGATGCAGAATACCTTGTCCAGTCATAAATTCTGTAGCTATACCAATGATGAAACCTAGCATGGCTAAACGACCATTCCAAGCTTCAGCAAAAGCGGTAAATCCATACTTGTTTTCTTGTTCTTGCATGACTCTAAATTCTCCTGAATGTTGCGATCGCTCAATTGTGAAATGAGTTTGATTACATCAAACCAAGTTGGTGCAAAATACCTTGTCCGGTCATAAATTCTGTAGCTAGACCAATTAAGAAGCCAAGCATTGCTAAACGACCATTCCAGGTTTCTGCAAATGCAGTGAATCCAAACTTTGTCTTTTCTTCTTGCATCTGTTGATATCTCCTTGAACCGCCTCTGTAATGAAATGTAACTTAATTTTTCAAAATGTGCAACATTTCTTTAAACTTTTTAGACCCTAAATCTGGTATATAGAGAATTTCATTGAGCAACGATAGAAAATCTCCTGCGCCAGTCCTAGCAGTAAGGACTACCCTGGAGATATAGCGGTTTTCATACTCATG
>DNGI01000307.1:11221-11362 GCA_003486645.1 Cyanobacteria bacterium UBA11370
ACAAATTTCTAGGTTTTAGGGAGTGGGGAGTGGGGAGTGGGGAGTGGGGAGTGGGGAAGAAAGCAAGTGTACCTCTCCCATCTGAGACTAAGTTGCATTTAAACAAGTAAGGTTCTCCCCCTCTCTCCCCCTCCCCCTCTC
>DNGI01000307.1:11603-13091 GCA_003486645.1 Cyanobacteria bacterium UBA11370
CTCTCTCCCTCTCTCCCTCTCATCAATGGCTAAATCACATCTTTGACCGCCACTTAGTATGAGAATTGCTATAAGTTGCAACTTTCCTATCCATCGTTGCTATGAAACCCTGGCGTTTCCTGCTAATCTTGTTGCTATTCGCTCCGGTAATGGCTTGTAGCTCCAACACCACCTCAAGTGAGGAACCAACTGTTGAAGCTACGGTATCAGAAGCTGTGCGATCGCAAACTCCCCAGCAAACCGCTGCTGTACCCACCCAGAACCTCATACCAACCCAGACGCTAACCCCTCAACCGATTAAAATCACCCTCGCCGATTTACCTCCACCCTTCGCTACCAATAGCGCCTCCAAATCCCCCAACGTCGTAGGCGTACCATCCAACGCCACCCTGCGAGTCCCTGCTGGTTTCCAAGTCAACGTTTTTGCAGATGGGTTAGATCGTCCCCGATGGTTAACGCTAACTCCGAGTGGCGATGTCCTAGTCACTGAAACCAGACAAAACCGCATTCGCTTACTACGTGATAGCGATGGGGATGGTGTTGCTGATATCAAAAAAACCTTTGCCAGTTCCCAAAATGGATTAAATATCCCCTTTGGTATGGCATTTGCCGACGGTTACTTCTTCCTGGGTAACACCGATGCCGTACTGCGTTTTCCCTACAGCCAAGGTCAAGACCAACTTACAGGCACAGGTCAAACAATAGCAGAACTCACTCCCGGTGGCTATCGTCAGCATTGGACACGCAATGTTGTTGTCTCTCCGGATGATGGAGACGTTTCAGTGCAACGTCTCTACGTTTCTATCGGTTCTCGCTCTAATGTAGACGAAGAACCCCTACCACGCGCCTCGGTGCAAGTGATGAACCTGGACGGTTCCAACCCGCAAACCTTCGCCTACGGTTTACGTAACCCCGTCGGACTCGACTTTCACCCTACCACTAACGAACTCTACACTACCGTTAACGAACGAGACGGGATTGGCGATGATCTCGTCCCCGACTATCTAACCCGCATTCGTCAAGGGGAATTTTACGGTTGGCCTTATGCGTACTTGGCACCAAATCTTATTGAACCCCGTCAGACTACAAATGGCAAGAGTAAGCGCCCTGATTTAGTTACCCAAACTCAAACACCCGATGTCCTTTTCCAAGCTCACTCTGCCGCATTGGGATTACAATTTTATGATGGAAAAACATTCCCGGAAAACTATCATAATGGTGCATTTGTAGCATTTCGGGGTTCCTGGAATCGCAACCAAGGTACAGGTTACAAAATTGTATTTGTTCCCTTCGATGATTCTGGGCGACCTCAAGGGTATTATGAAGATTTCCTGACAGGTTTTCTCATTGATCCATCGGGACCAACAACTTGGGGACGACCTGTGGGTTTACTGGTTTTACCGGATGGGAGTTTGTTAGTTACTGAAGAAGCAAATAATCGGATTTATCGTATTCAATATCGGGGGTAATTTGTTGTTTGTTGTTTGT
>DNGI01000307.1:13331-13457 GCA_003486645.1 Cyanobacteria bacterium UBA11370
GTTGTTTGTTGTTTGTCGTTAGTGGTTAAGGGTGGTTAATATTAATTTAATGTGATAATAATTTACCAAACTCTTGTAATCAAAGGGTTTCCCAAACCTGGTACTATTAGACCTCTCCAGAAATTA
>DNGI01000307.1:13678-16468 GCA_003486645.1 Cyanobacteria bacterium UBA11370
AGCATAAGGGTTTCAGATTCTTTCTCGGAGATGTCTATTGGCTGATTGCTGATACCTATAAACAACCAACAACCAACAACCAACAACCAACAACCAACAACCAATGACAAATTTTATTTTTCTATTTACACTTACAGTATTAATTACCCAAGCCTTGACTCCAGTTGCCCAAGCTGCTAACCCCGAACACTTGGAACAACTGCGAACGACTAATTCCTGTCCTCAGTGTGACTTGACCGATGCTGATTTAATCAATGCAAATCTTCAAAACGCAAACCTGAGTGGTGCTAAATTAACAGGTGCTAAATTAACGGGTGCTAATCTAACCAATGCTAACTTGAGAGAAGCGAAATTGGGGGTTAGGCAAGAGGGAGATGTTGCGATCGCAACCGATTTACAAGATGCTAATCTCCAAGGCGCTATTTTATATGGCGCTGACCTTTCTAGTGCCCAATTAACTCGCGCTAACTTACAGGAAGCCCAGCTTAATTATGCTAAACTAAAATCGGCTAATTTGGAAGAAGCAAACCTCACTCGCTCTCGACTATTAGGCGCTAATTTAATCGAAGCTAATTTAAACGCAGCACAAATGGAACTTGCTGATATTAGCAACGCTAACCTCACCGATGCTCAAATGAGGGGTGCAAACCTCGATACGGTTAATGCGGATAATGCCAATTTGAGTAATGCTGATTTGCGTCGGGTTTATTTGAATCAAGCTGATTTAAATGGTGCAATTCTTAAAGGGGCAAAACTTCAGGATGCTATTCTCCTTGCTGCGAACTTTCAGATTGCGGATTTAACAGGTGCTAACCTAAGAGGAGCGGTATTGCAAGGAACTGGACTGAACCGCGCTAACTTAACAGATACACATTTAGAGGGGGCAGATTTAACGAATGCGAAACTGGCGATCGCAAATCTCACCAATGCCCAACTCACAGGCGCTAAACTTCAATTTGCTTACCTCTACAACGCCAACCTAACAGGTGCTAATTTAGAGAACGTTAACCTGCGAGATGCCCAACTTACAGCGGCTAATTTAAGCGGTGTTAACCTGCAAAATGCTCAACTCGAAAACGCTGACTTAACCGATGCTACTCTCGTTGGTGCTACGTTGGAAAATGCGGGTCTGATTGGTGCTGAATTGATTGGCACTAATTTAACTTACACTAATTTGACGAGGTGCGATTTAAGAGAAGCGAATTTGATGGGCGCTAACTTGAGTTATGCCAACTTAACTGAGGCGGATTTACGCCTTGCTTCTTTAATTAATGCGAATTTAAGCAGTGCTAATTTAAGGAACACCAACTTTAAAGGTGCAAACTTCAAAGGCGCGATCGGATATAGCAGTAACCATTGAGCCACTCCCACGGATTCAATCCGTGGGATTCAGGCATCAGACAGAGATTGCAGGAGTAACTCCTGTCTAACATCTCCTACGCCTAGGGTTGAACTCCCAACCCTTTTGATATTTATCGCGGCATTCTCATCCCTGTCGTTTACTGAATGACACGATGGACAACGCCAACGTCTAACCGATAAATCCAGTTCACCTAGAACATGACCGCAGCATGAACACGTTTTACTGGATGGATACCACGGGTCGATGTAGATGACCCGTTTCCCTTTCTTTTTGGCTACCCACTCTAGGATTTGAAGAAAGTCTCCCAAAGCCAAATCATTAACCTTGCGTCCCCATAGACGCTGCATCCCTTTGAGATTAAGAGTTTCAAAACACAGTACATCAAACTGGTCGGTCAACTTGTGAGCAAGTTTCCAAAACCAATTACGCCTGCGATTAACAATAGCCTCGTGACAACAAACTAAATGCTTTCTGGCTTGCTCCCGATTGTTTGACCCTTTCTGCTTTCTGGAATGCAGCTTGGATGCCTTGCGAACTATGTTGAGAGATGCTTTTAGGAATAACGGCGATTCAATACTAAACCCTGACTCTATGAACGTCGCTACCGCTACGCTATCAGAGCAAGTGAGAAACGACTTCAACCCAAAATCAAATCCAGCTATCTTACCAGTCTCAAATGTGACTTCCGGTGTTGAATATCCGTCAACAACCACAACCATGAACAACTCACCTAATGCAGTGCGTTTGATGGTCAACGTCTTGACGGTTCCTTCTATTTCTCTAGAGTTCCAGTATTGGTAGACTCGGTTCCCTATTTTGACTCGGTTCCCTCCCAGAAACTTGTATCCAGCCTGTTTCAGGGTGAATGACTTGTACTTTTTGACTTTCTTGAATCCTGGTGGTCTGACTCCTTTTTTGTTGTGTTTGAAGAACAATTGGTAGGCTTTATCAATGCGCTGACAGATATCCTGCACAGCCTGAGAGCCTACTAGCTGCCAGAAGGAATTGCGTTTCCTTAGCTTGGCTATGTGCTTCTGAAGTTTTGCACAGCCCAAGTGTTTGCCCCACATCCGGTAGTACCGACGATGTAGAGCAATGCAATGGTTATAAATAACTCCAGCAGCATTAATAGTCTGCTTGAGATACCGATTGCGCTTGTGACTATAGAGCTTGAACTTCAGTGTCTTCATGCTACTATTCTATCATCAACGGGTATCCAATGGATAGATACATGGATAAAGAAAGACTTAGTTTGCGGATAACAACCAGTAGACTTGAGAAATTAAGGCGGGTAGCAAAAAACCGAGAAAAGACAATGACTCAGCTTGTTGAGGATTGGATTGATAAGCTCAAAGAAGAGGGGAAGACTGACGGCGCTTAAAAGCGCCAACGCTACATCCCACGCTTAAAAGACGTGGGCTTTGCTT
>DNGI01000330.1:0-2957 GCA_003486645.1 Cyanobacteria bacterium UBA11370
GTCTATTAGACCTCTCCAGGAAATAAGGTTAAACGTAGGTAGGATGCCTACTCCGCAAAAGTTTTTACCAGAAGTTTAATTGCCCATAATAAACCTCACCCCCTCATCCTCTCTTCCCCCCTTCATAACGCTTCTGCTAACAACTCCCGATGTATCAATGCTCGATCTACGAATGACTGAATTTGGTCACGGGTAAGGGGGCTGCCATTAGCATAGTACTCTAGCCAAGTGTGAGCGATCGCATTTGGGTCATTGGGTAGCTGGGTTAAATCCCATCCGGGTAGATTGAGTTCTGCCATTAAGTGACTGACTTTGGGGTCATAACTCAGGGCAAAACATCGGCATTCTTCAGCGGCTGCCATAATTAGACTGTGGTAGCGCATCCCGATCGCCATTTCCACTCCGCGAAATAATCCTTTCAATTCCCTAGGGTCTTCAAGATGGAAAATCTGATTTGGGCCTGTAAGCTGGGATTGGATCGATTTGGCGATGCTTAGGTCTTGAGATGCCTGAAACGGCACCAGTAAGATGCAGGTTTGGGTGGCTTTTTGAAAGTGTACAATAGCACGGGTAAGGTTGGCGAGGCGTTCTGGGGTGAGGGTAGGATGCGATCGCAAGTTAATGGCGACTCTGGGTGCTGGTAAATCCCACAACCCGTTTACAGGTGCTGAGTCTAATGCCCAAACTGGATCGGGTGCAATAATAAAGGGAATTTGCCAGTTCGCTAAAATAGCCGCAGAACCCTGGTCACGCACGCTCACGGCGGTACAATTAGCAAAGGACTGTCTCGCTATCCAACGAGTTAGAGGACGCTTCAGAGGTCCAATTCCCTGCGCCCAGGCAATTGTTTTTGACCCTAGGTTCTGCGCTAATCCCATTAAGCCACCATAGTAAACAGGACTAGCTGCACTCGTGATATCTTGAATTAAACTACCACCTCCCCAAATAAAGATATCCGACTGGCGTAGAGATTGCACGACTTGGAAGGCCGAGGTGCGATCGCACGTCTGAACCCCATAGCGTTTATGAGTTTGACTAGGATTGCCAGAAAGTACCAAAGGTGTTACTGACTTCGGTAGCATTTGCAATAGTGAAGCCAGCAATGCCTCATCGCCGCCATTGCCTTTACCGTAATATCCACATAAAACTGCTCGTCTTTGCCCCATGCCAAAACTTTATCAGGTTTCAGGTAACGATACGATAAGAACTGGGTATTGGAGACTTGAAGGTAATTAATGCCTCTTTCCCCCACTCCCCATTCCCCATTCCCCACTCCCCATTCGCTATGCACGTTCTTTCCATTCCCACTTGGATTATTCACATTTCCAGCGTTATCGAGTGGATTGCCGCTATTTGGTTAATCTGGACCTATGGTGAAATCACGGGTAATCGCTATTGGTGGGCGTTATCCTTAGCTATGTTACCCGCACTGGTGAGTGCGATGTGTGCTTGTACTTGGCACTTTTTTGATAACTTGGAATCGTTAGAATGGCTGGTTACAATTCAAGCCTCAATGACGGTTTTGGGTAATATTACACTTTGTCTTGCGGCTTGGTGGATTTGGCGTTCTGCACGGCAGTCTGATGATAGTAAAATTGTTAAATAATTTTTGTTTGTTGGTTGTTGTTTGTTGTTCGTCAGGTGTATTAATATCTTTTTTTATTAGACCTCTTGCAAAAAAATGTGGACGAGATTTCGTTGATTCTTGTCTGCTATTACCTGTTGTTCTATGTTTGTGAATAAGAGCCACACATCTATTTTATTGACCAACAACCAACAACCAATAACCAATAACCAACAACCAATAACCAATAACCAACAACCAATAACCAATAACCAATAACCAACAACCCAAAACCAACAACCAACAACTATGATTTCTAAAGATACATTATTTGCTGTTTCCCTGTTTCCCTACCTAGGGTTTTTGTGGTTTCTGACTCGTTCTGGACAAACTCCCCGTTTAGCACTGATTGGGTTTTATATGACCCTAGTTTTTGTCGGTGTTACTATCCCGGCTGGAATTTACTCAAAAATTGCTTATGGCAAATCATTAGCTAATGTGGATTGGTTGCATGGTAGTGCCGAGTTTTTCTTAACCCTATCCAATATTTTAATAGTACTAGGTTTCCGGGAAGCTGTGCTTAAGATCAAGCGACCTTCGTCGTGATGGATTTGATCCTTTATCCTAAGTTAGGATTCTCACATACAATATTAGTTGTTGATGCTGGTTCAAAGGTTCCCGTTTTACGGTTAATTTTCCAGGCTTGGACAACATTATCTAACCATTCCTTTTGCTCTAAAACCACTACCGCAACCACTTCAACATTTGACAGTCCATTCTCAGTCCTACATTTACCTCCCCAGCCGAGATAATAGGTACGATTATTAAGTTGCTGGTCATAGTCTGGAAAAGTTAAAACATCTAAAACTTCCCAAGTTGGATTGTTCTGTGAACCTTGTTTATTCTGTCCAGTCAGCCACAACATATTCTGCTGACCTTGGCGCATATACGCATAGCCACCTTGTCTATTTTTAACAGCACCTCCTCCAAAAATAGATGCTCCTAAAAACTCTAACCCCTCTAATTCTTGTTCATTATTATATTGAAAACCAATGTAATCTTCAGGAGTGCGACTAATTGGTGATACTTGAGATTGAGAAATTGTTGTTGATTGAAGTTGGCAGGCAGTTGTTAACAAAAAGAAAGTAGCGATCGCTCTCACAACTAATTTCATAAATTCTAATAAATGAGTTACTGGTTTATTATCCGCCAGCGGTCAGCCATCAGCCATCATCCGTTAGCAGGAGTTGATTACTGATTGTGATTCACTGTTAAATATAAACTAGCCCCATTCAATGTAAACTGTGAGTTTGTCATATCATGTCCGGCTAATTACCCTGACTAAAATTTCTTCCCCTTCTCCCCCTCTCCCCCTCTCCCCCTCACTCTTTTT
>DNGI01000330.1:3206-4088 GCA_003486645.1 Cyanobacteria bacterium UBA11370
TCCGGAACGCCAAGATGCGATCGCACGTTTTCTACTTCATATCTCCAACTTCAACGTAGATGGACAGATCGAACGTAACTCGTCTTGCCCCTTAATTGGATTTCCCTTAAGATTCAGGAGGCGTAGATTTAACGGAGCTAGCACCTCTATAATTGGCACTATATCCTTAACCTGGAGAAGATTATCTGAAAGATCTAACTCCTCTAGGTTCCTGAGATAGGGTGAACTTGTCAAAAGCGCTGTATCTTTTCCTGTTAAGTCTGATTTTGATAGTTTCAAAGTCTTTAAAGTAGCCATATTCGGCGAACTACAAAAAATTTCCATTTGACGTTCTGTAATAACAATTTTATGAAGAGTAAGCTTAATCAGATTCTTCAAATAAAGAGATTTAGCTAAAGATTGGAAACCATATCCTTCTATTTCACTGTTAATAATCCTAAGCTGAGTCAAGTTAGTAAAGCGTGGTGATTCTGCCACCTTTTTCAGAATGCTGGTTGCGCCTTGACTATGACGATGAAATTCAAGAGTTCGGACTAAACTACAAAAGGGATTAGCTTCATTTCCGGAAAACATGGGTCTCCAAGTCGAAGTAAGTTCCCGTAAATTGTCATCCCAACCATGCAGTTTCTGCGCTGTTTCTGTAAGCGCCTGATCCTTTTCTTCCCCATTCGGCCAATTCAAAAATAACTCACGCAAAGCCAACCAAGTCGCTGAACTTGGGGATGACTCAGTTAACTCCTTCAATAATGCGTACCGATCCTTAGTTTCCATAAATTTGAGAAAGGGTTACTTCCAGTAATTGCGTGGATGGGGAACGTCATCTGTAAGCCTTCAACTATCAGCCGTTAGCCTTCAAGATGATTTCTTAATTTTATGGCGTTA
>DNGI01000305.1 GCA_003486645.1 Cyanobacteria bacterium UBA11370
GGAGTGTTTTGAATGTCAACGGGGTGAAAAGCTTTTTCCTTCAAGCTCTTGGCAGTTTGTCAAGATTTTTAATGGGGTTGAGGTGCGATGCTCAATCTCCTCTAATATTGAGTTAATTTCAAGACTATTGAATAGGGAGAATCAGGGTATGTCAGGAAGCGAGTACGTTGAGAAAAAGAGTTCTTTTGTACCCAATCAGACACACAGCGAGTTGCAGCCACAGCGTTCGTATCAGCCTGAACCCATCTTTCAAGAAACGGCTTCCATTGAAGAACAACTCGATAGAACATCTAAGTTTGGCTATAACGGTCTGGATGTTCCAGTTAATGCACCTGCGACACCACCGCCACCCGTTCAGAGGCAGTTAGATAGTAGGGGGTCAGAAAATAATTCTCAGCCGCAGGCAATACCAGAAGCTTCGGCAACTTCAGAGACTGTTGAGGAGATTGTTCAACGAGAGGAACTTGTCTTAGAAGAAGTACCACCCAATCAGGAATCACCTGACACAGAGGGAGAGGGAGAAGGGGTAGCCCAAACTGTGCAGCCAGAGGCACAAAGTGGAGAGCAACAACCCCAAAAGCCTTTCTTGCCTTCACAACTAGAGAAGGCATCCAGGTTTGGTTATAACGGTCTGGATGTTCCGGTTAATACTCCTGGTACACCGTCACCAATAGTACAAAGGAAACTTACCTTAGATGGGTTAGACAATGAGTATCAGCCAGAGGTGATAGAGAGAGCCAATCCGGTATTAAATGGATTGCATCAGTTTAAGGTGCAGCGATTAGTTGATGCAGAAAGCAAAAAAAGTAAAGGAAAAATTTCTAAGGAGCAAAAAGAGAGGATAAACACAGCAATTGCTGAAATAAGAAAATTGGTTTCAGAAAAATATGTAGAAAGTCAGTTCAATGCTCTAGAAGGAAACTTGCCCGAAATAATAGGAGAATGTTTTAAGAGACATGGACACGTACTGACTTTTTTGCTTTTTGGTGCTGCTCGTACTTGTGGAGAAAACGGGTTAGTAACTGTGGACTGTTTCTTGTCATTAGGCGCTCTGGCGGGAGGGCTAGTAGCATACTATTTTTGTATAAAGGATAGGCTCGATGCAGAGCAAGTGCAAGTGGAAGCTGTAAAAACCTATCTAGATAGAATACTTTATCTCCATGATGAATTAATTAGGATTCAAGAAGAACTGTAGATTCATAAGGAAACATCTTTGAACGTTTAGGCTCTATCAAGATTGTATGGAGATATGGAATGGAAGAGTCAGCCAAAATGATTATAGCCTTGAGCTTGTATATTTTTACAATAGTTGCTTTAGGTTCTAAAGTCAGAAGTCTCAAAAAAACTCTAATTCAAAAAGAAACTGAGATTAAAGAAATAGAAGCCAAATTAAAACTTTTAGAAAAAGCTGTTAAAGCCAAGTTAGATATCAATGGTTATGAGTAGAGAACAAAAAGCTTTGACTTAAATTATTTAATAAGGTCATAGGAAAAAAACAATGAGAGCATTAATTTGGTTGACATTAGTAATTCTGTACATTTTTTCGATAATTAACCAATTAGGGTGGCTCAATTTTCTCGTTTTAGTTTTTCTAAATATATATGTGATTTTAGAGTTGAGAAGTGATAATTCAGAGTTTACTCAGAAAGTTGTAGCCCTTGAAGAAAAGATAAGAATAATACAAGCTAGACTTAAATCAATTGAAGAAAAAATTTAAAACCTTTATGCAAAAATTTAACTTTATCGAGAAGGAATCTCAATCAAGTTTATTCTCAATAGACCTATTAATAAGTTCGGAGTGTTTTGAATGTCAACGGGATGAAAAGCTTTTTCCTTCAAGCTTTTGAGCTGTTTGTCACCCCTTCAGGTTGTTGTCCGTTGTCCGTTGTTTTTCAACTCATCAATAGATCTCTTGCGGAATTAAGATTATTTCACTATTTTTAGCTTTCAGATTGCCCTGGGAAAAATTGAGAGTCTAACACCTGATCGAAAGAGTAAGAACATTCTTCAGGAAAATCGTCGTAGTCTAACGGAGTTTCAGTAACAGCCAAGTTTAAACCACTTTGATAAGCATCTTCCATCGCTTCTGCTAAATAAGGTTGCAAACTTGGGTTTTCTTTGAGAAGCCGCAAAACTTGGCGACGCTGCTCCCGAATTGTTGCCAACCAACTTTTAGAACGATAACTGGGCTGAAATTCCCACTTCAGTAAATGTGCTAGCAAGATGCCCAAACGGTTCCTCAGTTCCTGCCGCTGTTGTTTACCCAAGGATTCAATCTCCTCAACCAAGTTTGGAACATCCAAGCAGTTCCACTTTTTTTGCTGGAGAAACTCTGCTTGTTGCTGTGTCCATGCGTAGAAGTCTAGTTCGTATAAGTTAGAGGATTGATTCACACTCTTAACAGTTGTACAAGATAGG
The DNA here is from genome assembly GCA_003486645.1 of Cyanobacteria bacterium UBA11370. Classification (GTDB taxonomy): domain Bacteria; phylum Cyanobacteriota; class Cyanobacteriia; order Cyanobacteriales; family Coleofasciculaceae; genus UBA11370. The sequence continues at coordinate 2,419 of DNGI01000305.1, forward strand.
GGATTGTTTATTCGCTAACTAGAAAGCTCTATCTTTGCTTATAGTATATACTAGAATTTTTGCACAATTGCGTGAAGAATAACAAAAAATAACAAACTATGAAAAATTATAAACGATATGCCTCACATCCCACCTTCAAAATAGTTCTTAGTTGTTTATCTATTTTAGGGTTAAGCCTTTCCTATTCTAATAGGATATTCGCTCAGGAAGGGCAACCGTTACAGGTGCAAAATTTTGATTATTGGGCAGAGTTATGTAGTGCTTCACTCAAAACCCAAACGAATCAACAACAAACACAAACGGATGAGGAAATTATAAAAGCTTATGAAGAAGCGATCAAAGCCTGTGACCAAGCGATCGCTCTCAATCCCAATGAACCTGTAGCATGGAGAGATAAAGGAAATGCTCACTTTGCGATCGCTCAATATGCAGAAGCGCTAGCCGCGTATAGTCAAGCCATTCGTTTGGAACCTAAAAATTCGGCTGTTTTGGCAAAACGATGTGCAAGTCAATCGAAATTAGGAAATTATCAAGATGCCATTAGCGATTGTGAGACAGCGTTGCGGGTTGATGATCAGTGGGATACGGTAACGCGAGGCTTTGCATTATATCAACGAGGTGTGGCTCAGTGGCAATTAGCTCAAGGTGAAAAACCGTTATTAGAAGAGGCGTTAGTATCCTTTAATTTGGCAATTCAAAGTAATTCTGATTATTCCTTAGCCTTGGCAACTCAGTGTGGATTATTAACAGATTTGGGGCGATATGATGAAGCCTTGGTATCTTGTGAACGCGCGTTACAAGTGAATAAAGATTGGGGCGATCGCACGGCGGCGGTTGGTTGGGCAAATCGAGGTAGACTATTAGCAAAACGAGACGAGTATGATTTAGCTCTAGATTCTTATAATCAAGCAATAGCTATTAATCCAAATGATGAAGTAGCGTGGACTGAACGGGGTGCGGTTCTTTATACAATTGGTAAACCAGGTGAAGCGTTAACGGAGCATCAATGGGCGCTGAAAATTAGTCCGAATTATTCATTAGCTTTAGCGAATCAGTGTGCTACTTTGAATCAACTTAGTAAGTATGATGAGGCATTACCTGCTTGTGAAAAAGCGATTCAAGAAGGCGATGGGCGTTGGGGCGATCAAGGAGTGGCTTATGCTTGGAATCATCGGGGAAGTGCGTTAACAGGATTGAGTCGATTTGAGGAATCGTTAGCCTCTACAAATCGTGCGATCGCTCTTCGACCAAACTATGCCGATGCGTGGATTAATCGGGGTGTGGCGTTGTGGTATTTGGGGCGATTTCCTGATGCTTTGGCTGCCACTCAACAGGCGACAGAACTTAATCCTAATTCGTCAAAAGCTTGGTTTAATTTTGGCAGAATTCTCACCACATTAGGACGCTATGAAGAAGCAATTGCGGCGTATGAAAAGGCGCTAGAAGGTGATGCGAATGTGGGCGATCGCTTAACGTTAGGAGAGATTTGGGTCAATTTGAGTGCGATGCAATGGCGTTTAGAACGGTATGATCAGGCAATTGAAGCGGCAAATCGGGCGACGGGAATTAATCCGGAGTCAGCGGAAGCTTGGTATAATCAGGGCTTGGCGCTGATGGCTTTAAAACGTTATCCGGAAGCGGTGGCGGCTTACCAACAAGCGATTAAAATTGATGCCACAAATGCAGATTTCTGGGCGGCTGAAGGGATTGCGCTGCGGTTTTTGGGGGACTATCAAATGGCGTTAATGGCTTTAAGTAAAGCGTTGGAATTGAACCCATCTCATTTGCAAGCACAGGCTAATTTAGCAGTAGTGATGCAACAATTACAACCGCCAACTATTCCGCCTCCACCGCCTCCAATGAGTCCGTAATCTTGAAGTCGTCCAGTTGGAGTTAAACCAATCATCAATGTAAAGTCTTCGTTCCAGCCAAAATGCTTTGCCCACTGCTGATGACGGGGATGATATAACGATACCAAATTTCCACTTACAGAATCGCGGGCTTCAACGTGGTTGTACTTACGATTGTTGCAACCTTGGCAAGCCAAAGCCAAGTTGTCCTCGTGATCAGTTCCACCCTTTGAACGAGGTATAATATGCTCAATAGAGAATGGATCGGGTGAGAAACGAACCTGACTGTAACAGTACTCGCAACATCCACCAGCACGACGAGCAACAGTCTCCTTCTGTTTTGCTATTAACTGTGGCTCAGACATAGCCAGGAGATTCAATACCTAATTCCTGCATAACTACCTCCAACGATGTGCTTCGTAGACTGGCTAGTTCGATCAAGTACTGAATTCGAGGAGCATTGGCTTGTTCAATTTGGTCAGAGATCTTAATCAATGTTACCTGCTCATCAGGTGTTAACATTTCAGCACGGCGTTTGGCAATCAATGTATGATAGCGTTCCCACGTTTCTGGCGGCAGACCCAGATTGATTTTTTGCAAAAGGTTAGCTTCAGCCTTTGAAAGGCGGGAAGCATTACGTAAAGGTGAACGCAAGCGTTCTTTCAATGTATTAACAATGTAGTGACTTGGATCGAGTCCTTGTTTAGCCGCTTCATCCCGTAGCTGTTGTTCAAGTTCTGGTGTAAGTTCAAGCGTGATGGTTGCCATACAGATAATACCATTTTGGATTTTAGATTTTAGATTTTGGATTTTAGATTTTGGATTAATGCTCTCAAAACAACAGGTTTCTCAATCCCGATCGCATCCTAGTCGCTGTAGCCGTGGCGTGCGTTTAACTCGTACTTGAGTATCATCACTTCCACTAGCAATGTAGATGTCATCGTTCAGGACGTTAATGTCAATACTATTAAATTTTTTATTATTAAATGAACGACCAATTCTCTTTCCTGTTATAAATTGTTCAGCTCTACGACCTTCCCTTGTTAAAGGCCATAACATCATACGTCCGTCATCTCCCCCACTCGCTAGGTAGCAACCGCCGTTACTCAAAGCAACGGATCGCACGGGTTTCCCACTATGACCATTCGACCATTGATCAATCGGTTCACAGGGTTGATTTCTCACCAAACATTTTTGCATATCCCATAAAATAATCCTGCCCTGATTATCAGCAGTGGCTAAAAGATAAGGCTTAAGTTGAGCCGTATCCATGCTAAAGATATAATCATTTTGACCGCCTTGAGGGTAATCGACCCGTTGCAGTGCGTTTTTGGATAAATTCCAGATTACGAATTGATTAAACCGTCCGGCGATCGCTAAATTGGTATTGTTTGGTCCCACAAATTTGAGAGCATAAACAGCAAAGTCAAACTCTCCACGACGAAGGGGTTGCTTACTCGTACTCTCAACCGTTGATGATAGGTCATCAAGGTTTTGTTGGACATCCCAAAGCAGAACCAAACCACTACCATGACCACTGAATAGATAACGTGAGTCGTCCGTAAATTCTAAGGCTAAAACTCGGTCATCTTTTTGATAAGAAAACGAATCAACTAATTCGGGAGTTTCAGCTAACAAATTCAATAATTGAATTTCTCCATTTTCTAAACCTGCTGCTACCAGATTATTATTGACAGGTTTGTAGCGGATTACACGCACAGCTTTACCTGTATCGGCAATTTCTCCCACTTCTGGGTTAGCAAATGGATTAAAAAAGCCATCTACTCTCCATTTAATTAACGTTTGGTCATTGGATGCACTGACAACATTTTGGCTCATCCCATTAAATTCTACCGAATTTACAGCATCTTGATGTCCGAAGTAGCGGTTGTTGGGATTAAGTCCGGATAACCACCAGGCTAAAAATAAAAACAGCAAGCCTCCACTGAGTAATAACCACATTGGAATAATTGGAAAAACATCCAATTTCAGGATTTGAGAGGAAGGGTTAGTCGTTCCTAGACGCTGATCCGATAAAATTCCGACAGCTTCTAAAAAGAGCTTCTTTTTCCTGCCTAACCAATGTCGTCTAGCTTTTACTCCTAGTGGAATAGATTGAGTTTCACCGGGATCAAGTTCTGCTTGTGTTTCAGGTAATTCTAACGTACATTGCTGTTGATCGTCGCCTTGAATTTCAACACTAACTTGCTGGTGTAAATTGCTGCGATTCTCAAATTCAAGGTCATACGTCACCGGAGGATTCCTCCAATTTGGCAACCACGTTAGCTTGGCTGGAATTTGGTGCTGATCAGGCTTATTTGTAAACTCTACCACACCCATTGGTAGAACATGAAATGTTCCTTCTACCCATGAAGAAGGGCCATTACTATGAATTGCTTCTATTTTAAACGGATAAATTTGACTGGGAGCATCAAGCAAATCTGCTGGTATTTGACAGATAAATAGTTCTGAAGTTTGTCCTCCCGCAGGCAATTGCAAATGACGTTCCGTTCCATCAACAATCCACCTGGGATCTAATCCTGAAAACTTCAGAGTAACATTGGTTGGTAATTGACCAGGATTATAAATCCGAACTGGAATTTCATCTTGATTTCCCGGATATTCTTCAAACTCGCGTACAGGTAACTCTAATTTCAGAACAACAGAACCCGTTCCTGCTTCTAAATTTAGACGCACAACTTCACGATCTTCATCTGGTAATTCTAAGGAGAAGACGCGCACTGTGAGGTTCATCATCCCCACAAAACCTGGAACAGGTGTATCCAAGATTAGGATATGAAATTTAGTGAAATCACCAGGGGGTTTTTTAGTACTAACTTCTGGGGAAATACTATACCAATCAGACCGTTGATTCCCATCTGTTCCTGCTGCTGTTACTTCGAGTTGAAATGTGGCGAAGCGATCGCTCTCATTAACAACCGTCACTTCAAATGACCCAGGTGCGCCTCCTGGTTTAAATTTAAGTTGTTTTGGATTAACAGTAGTCTCGATCAGATTTTCTGCCATCTGTTTGGGGAATAGGGAGTGGGGAGTGGGGAAAGGAACGTAATAATTATAAGTTTTAATTAAACGGATGACTATTTATTTTTACAAACAACTAACAACCAACAACAAATTAACTGGATTTGATATCAGTCGCTTCTGTTAATCTATCTCTAATCGCTTTTGCCTTTTTCTGCAAAGCCTTAAAGTAAGCTATTTTACTCGTCTTAGCTGATGAACGAATATTCATTTCTTCACTCTTGATACTCAGTTCTTCTAGTTGTTGAGTAAAGTTTTGGTTACGAGCATAAATAGCATCAGCCATCTGCTGAAATATCCGCGCCAATTGTCCTAATTCATCAGAATTACCAGCAACTTTTCCTAGATTTTCAAGATCAGGTTCAGTTGTTTTATCAGCACTTAATTCATCCGTGCTAATTTTTTGAGCCAGTCTAGCCATGGGTCGAATAGGTTGGATAACAGTACGCTTCAATAAAAAATTAATTAATAAAATTACAATAGCAAAAATAGCGATAAAAATTCCGATAGCGAATCCAGATAACTGGCGGGCTATTTGAAAAACTTCTTGAGAAGGGACGTAAATGATTTGAACTCCAAGAATTTCATTTAAAGACCAATTAAAGCCATTTTCCGAACCATAGGTTTTGAGCAAACTTTTAGGCGCTACTTCGGGCGTACTATGGCAGCGCAAGCAAGTTTGGTCTTTAATAATAATAGGTCGGGCGCTATAAAATAATTTTTCTCCCTCAATCGTTGTAAAATCATCAATTTCTTCCAAGTTTGATTCATTCCGAAACTTTTCAACAAGTTCTCTTTCAAACTCATTAGCCAAATCTCTTGGATTAGAAGGATTCAGTACAGCATCTTTATACAAATAGTTTTTATATTCAGGCTTTTGGCGAATCGCTTCAAAAACTTCTCTAGCTGAATAGGTTGGGATTGTTTGAGGCAAGAACTCTTTTTCTGTTTCTAGTTTAGGAGTTAATAATGGACTAACTTGATCACTGGTATAATTTCTGATCGAGTCCGTCATCTGCATCAGAATCCGACTTTTATAAGCCACATCTGCTTCGGCTCTACGCTGAGTCAGTTGGGATAGAGTTACTCCACTAATAATAATACCAATTATAAAAACTATGGAGAGAAACAGTGTAAATTTGGGTGCAAGTTTAAGATTACTCAACATATAAATTAGTTAGTTGTTCGTTGTCAGTTGTCCGTTGTCAGTTGTCAGGAATTATTTGTTAATACCAACAAACAACAAACAACCAACAACTAACAACCACTTAACTCAATTTGTCAAATAAATCATCTCGACGAGAAGGTTTAGATGGTTTGGATGGTTGATCATCCGCCAATTGATCGAATAGACGATCTCTGGCTGTACGTTTAGAAGATTGAGGCTGATCAGATATTGAACTCATTGTATCCCCTAAACGTTGCGAACCCATCAGTTGCCGTCTACGCCAAGCGTAATGCAAAATATTAATACCCATTTCTTGTGCGGTGCGGATTGTTTCTCTCGAAACAGATAGATTTTCATCTAATCCCCAAGCCGATGATAAACTCCCAATGATAACAATAATACCGCCTCCAATTAATAACTGAATGGGTTGTTGATTAATGGAGGGAAGTGCAGAAAATAAAAATGGTTTGGTTCGCAGAGGGTGGTTCCGGTTTAATTGTTCTAGGGATTCTAACGGAGTTTCCCAAGCGCTAGTCAAATCTTGAAATAGCTGAGTGATATTGCTAATTTCTTTGGCTAAATCGGTGGCGATCGCCTCTCGTTCCGCTTCCAGTTCTTGTCGTTGTCCCCATAGTTGTAAGTCATCGCCAATGTCTGCGATCGCCTTATCCAACTCCTGTTTAACATTGGTTAATTCTTCAATTGCTGTTCCTTGAGTCGAAGCTTCTATTAATAGAACACCACCGGATTCGACGTACTTCCGCAGCAATTCAATTTCTGGATCGTTGAGAGATTGCCATTGGCGATCGCTTAAGAAAATTAAGTCATACTCTAATACGTTCTCCCCATCTGTCGGTTGTAAGGTTAACTGTCCGATTTCATCAGAACCCTGTAAATGCGGGTAAAGTCCGGCAACGGATTGAAGCAGGTAAGTAAGATTAGAAACAATACGGTTTTGTTCAGAATCATCCCGAACAGGAATCATCAAGCTGCCAAACTCTTGTGCAGATACAACAGGCTTTTTGTAAGCCGCAACTTGTACAATGGCTTGGGGTCGTGATTGAGCTTGGAGACGATAACGTAAATCTAAATTGTTATAGCTGGGGAAAAATACATCCTTGGGATTTTCTAACTGAACTTTGCCTGGTTTAAGGAGAATTCGACATAGTTCTACATCCCCTTGACTGGGTGGAGTCGTCTTTTCATCAATCCGAAATGTTTCTGTAACTCGTTCATCCGTTCTCCGAGTTTTTAATTCATCGGGATCTCTAAATCGGGCAACTAAATATACCATTAAAGGCTCTTCTGTCGCCACTTCAGAAGCAATTCGATAGGTTTCTGCTTTAGGAACAACAATAAAGTTACCAAACAAATCAATCCCAATTCCCGGTTGAATCTCGACCCAACGATCATCTCGGAATTTGGCTGTAACTTCTGCTGGTGCTGAAGTGATACGTACTTCCAAACCGCACACAATTCCAGGTTGGTGCAGAGATTGATAGTAGGCATTATGATAGTGCCGATGATATTGATGCGCTAACTGCCATCGTTGGGCATTAATTAATAAACCATCGGTAACTTTAAGACGCTCAAACTGTTGAATCGGTGGTGGAGGCCAAGGTTTCATAATTGGTTGTTGGTTGTTGG
>DNGI01000304.1 GCA_003486645.1 Cyanobacteria bacterium UBA11370
TAACAACCAACAACCACCAACCAACAACCAACAACCAACAACCAACAACCAACAACCAACAACAAATCCACAATGCTTTTGAGCTTAAAACGATGGGTTGCTTTTAGTATTTGCTTGTTGGCATTGACCTCATTATCTGCCTGTCAAAGCAATACCCGTACTGCTAAAAAAATACAGCAAGATACGGCGGCGACAGCGATTGAGGGCAGCCTTGTTTTTAACAATGTCACCCTCGATCAGGCAGATGAACAGGGGCAGCCAATCTGGCGAGTGAAGGCACAAAAAGCGACTTATACTAAAGACAAAAAAATAGCTCGAATTGAAAAGCCAAGCGGAGATTTATTCCAAGATGGTAAACTCGTCTTGCAAGTCTCCGCTGAGAGTGGAGAAATCCATGAAGATGGCAAACAAATTTTCCTCAAAGGACAGATTACGGCTACGGATATTCGGAATGGTGCGATCTTTACCGGGGATGAATTAGAGTGGCTTCCCAAACAAGATTTATTAATAGTACGCAATAACTTGAAAGGTCGGCATCCTGAACAAATTGAGGCGACTGCCAAAGAAGGACGCTATTTCACTCGCAAGCAGGAAGCAAAATTCCAAGGGTCAGTAACAGCACTATCCAAAGATCCAGACTTGCAAATGAAAACCAACCATTTGACCTGGCAAATTAAAGAGCAAAAGCTGATTACAGACCAGCGTACTCAGATGGAACAATATAAAAATAAAGTAGTAACCGATAGGGTGGAAGCAGATAAGTCAGAATTCAATCTGAAAACCAAGATTGCGATCTTAAAACAGAATATTCAGCTAACATCAGTAGACCCGCCTGTGTTGATATCTAGTAATTCAGCCGTCTGGAATTTAAAAACTGAAACCGTACTTTCAAACCAACCTGTTAGAATTTTTGATCAGAAAGAAAAAATCGTTCTCACGGCAAACCAAGGTTTAGTTGATTTAGAGAAAAAAGTGGCTCACTTAACGAGTGGAGTTCAAGGGGTTGGTAGCCGCAATAAAGCTGAACTTTATGCTAATCAATTACGGTGGGAAATTCCGACTCAAAAGATCCAAGCGTCAGGAAATGTAATCTATAAACAAGTTAATCCACCTTTTAATGTAACAGGTGCAACCGCCGTAGGAAAACTTCAGGATCAAAGTGTGGTTGTTAATAGTGGTTCGGGTAGTCGCGTTGTCACAGAAATTATTCCCTAAGCTACCTGTGGTTTTATAGCATTTCTTAGATGCGTGAGGTACATTTAATTTTTTTCCCTACTCCATACTCCCTAGAAATTTGTACCTCATGAGTATGAGAACCGCTTCCCTGGCTAAAACTGATCCAAATCACAGCTTTTGCAGACACAGATCACAAGTACAGTGGGAATTAAATCACTGAGTTAGCCACAAAAAAATTTGATACTTAGAATGGTGGCTATACCCAGTTCAGCAACAAGCATGTTCCTAGGTCATAATAGTTTGCCAGTGAGTTCACTTAACTCACGAGAATGCTGTGAAAGCATCCATAAAACTCTTGTCAAACGGACAAGGCAGTTAGAAGCTGTGAATGAGGAATTAGTTAAGGAAATTGCTGAACGCCGACAAATAGAAGAATCTCTGCGGCAAGCTGAACAAAGATATCGTAGTATTTTTGAGAATGCGGTTGAGGGCATCTTTGAAACTACCCCTGAAGGGTATTACCAAATTTGTAACCCATCCTTAGCCAGAATCTACGGTTATGACTCTCCTGCTGAATTAATCAAAAATTTAACCAATATCCGACATCAGCTTTATGTCGATCCGAACCAATACGATCAATTGATTGATCAACTACAATCTGGCGATGCGGTATCGGATTTTGAATCTCAGGTGTATCGTCAAGATGGTAGCCGAATATGGATTTCTCAGAAGATCAGAACCGTGCGCGATCGCTACGGCAATTTGCTCTACTATGAAGGGTTTGTTACCGATATTACTCAACAAAAATTAGCCCAAGAATCGTTGCAGCAATTCGAGATAAAATTGAAATTGCAAGCCGAGGAACTTGAAGAGATTTTAAGTAAGCTGCAAGAGAGTCAAAAACAGTTGATTGACAAGGAAAAACTCTCAACTTTAGGACAACTCCTCGCTGGTGTTGCCCATGAAATTAACAATCCGGTTAACTTTCTTTGTAACAATCTTCCCCATGCACATCGATATGCCGAAGATTTATTAAATCTCCTCCAAACCTACGAACAATATTATCCCCAACCTGTGCCAGAAATTAAACAGGAAGCTGAGGCGATCGATCTGAATTTTTTAGTCGAAGATTTTCCCAAAACTCTCTCATCAATGGAACTAGGCGCAGATCGTCTCCGCCACCTTGTTCACTCTTTAAAAATTGTATCGAGTGCTGACGAAGATCGACTTCAGTTGGTGGATATTCACGAAGGAATTGATAGTACCCTCTTGATGCTTCACCATCGATTAAAACCCAAAGCAGACAATCCAGGAATTACGGTTTTCAAAGACTATGGGCAACTTCCTTTGCTGAATTGCTACCCCTGCGGTTTGAATCAGGTGTTTATGAATTTGTTGTGTAATGCGATCGATGCCCTGGAACAGATGAATTGTGAACACTTCGACGCATTAGAACTTGAAGAAATTCAAGAGGAATTAGAGGTTGAATCCTCATCTCTATCTCCGCTGCAACTTGTGAAAGGGAAACCTTCACCTGAAATTCAACCGACACCTCCCTCAATTTGGATTCGTACAGAAATTATTACTACTAATTCTGCTAATAGTAATCAATCTAGCCCAGTCGCAGCGATTAGAATTAGTGACAACGGATCAGGAATGACTGAAGAAGTAAGAAAACGGATTTTTGACCCATTTTTTACGACTAAAGTTCCAGGCAAAGGCACAGGTTTAGGACTATCGATTAGCTATCAAATCATTCAAAAACATGGCGGTCAACTCATCTGTAACTCTACACTGGGACAAGGAACCGAGTTTGTGATCACAATTCCCCTACAGCCTTAATTCTTCGCCAAATTACTCTGAATCTCGATAAGCACGAATCATAGCTTGAGTTCCCTGTTTACCTCCTGTACCATTATCTAGATCTTGAACCGTTTTAAATAAATAATCAGCCATTTCAACACCGGGTAATTGTTGGGGTGATGCCTTGAGAGTTTCTTGTACTAACCTTAAATCTTTAAGCATATGCTTAATCATAAAACCCGGTTGGAAATCCGATTGAATAATTTTTTGTCCCAAATTAGAAAGTGCCCAAGATCCAGCCGCACCCGTGCTACAAACTTCTATAATTAAATTAGGATCGATGCCCTGCTGTTCAGCAAGTTGCATGGCTTCACATAAAGCTACCATGTGGACAGCAGCAAGGACTTGGTTGCAAAGTTTTACCGCTTGACCACTCCCAGTTGATCCACAAAGACGAATTGTTTTACCTAAAATATTTAGGAGTGGCTTACTCTCTTCAAAATCGCTTGGTTCCCCCCCTACCATAATCGTTAAAGTGCCATTCTTCGCCCCAATATCGCCACCTGAAACGGGTGCATCAAGAAAGCGCAAGCCATATTTCTTAAGTTCAGTTCCTAACTTACGAGCTGCATCTGGACCAATAGTACTCGTATCAATTATTAGCGTACCAGGTTGAGCAGATTCTGCAACTCCTCCTTTTCCTAAAATAACTGCTTCGACATCAGGACTATCTCCAACACATGAAAAAACAATATCCGCTGTTTCAACTGCCTTTTGAATAGATGATACGATGATTGCGCCAGCATTAGCAGCGACTTCAACACCAGGACGATTAGGGGTTCGATTCCAGGCTTTGACGGAGTAACCGCTTCGTGCTAAATTGGCTGCCATTGGGCTACCCATAACGCCGAGTCCAAGAAAGGCAATTTGTTTGTTCATGTTTGGTTGTTGGTTGTTGGTTGTTGGTTGTTGGTTGTTGGTTGATGGTTGT
>DNGI01000303.1:0-191 GCA_003486645.1 Cyanobacteria bacterium UBA11370
GAGGGGGAGAGAGGGGGAGAGGAAGATTTTTTTTGATCAGCAATTAGCTGGACATGATAGGAAAGGACAATAAGGAAAGATAGTTAGTGTTTGCTTTTTTCCTTTACTCTTTCCCCCAACATTCAAGGACTACTGGGTAGCGATCGCACATCCATGATACCCGCTACATCCATATCCGTTACATCCGTTAC
>DNGI01000303.1:465-7450 GCA_003486645.1 Cyanobacteria bacterium UBA11370
GTTACCCAATCCGCTGCCAAATAGTAGGGTGTAGGAGAAAATAAGTGATGCAACGTCAAGTAGTGATTCGCTTAAGCAGAGCGATCGCGTCCAGTAACCAGCACTATGACCCAATCAACTCAGAAGCCGAGACAACGCTTTCTCAAAACTCAGAGCCTTAAAATTTTACGGGGTACTATTAATCTGCTCGAAGGTATTGTCGAACGATTAGAAGCTGAACCTCTTCGCGTACCAACCTCCACACCCGCACCTGCGGAAACAACACCGGAATCGACAACCGCTTTCGATTCTACACCTGTTTCTGATATCCCAACGGTAACGCCAGAATCAGCAACAGCAGCAGGTACTCAGAACGTAGTCCCTCAGCGGACAAAAAGGAAGCTAGTAGATTGGTTCTATCCCAGTTTTCAGACTGTTCAGCGATTTTGGGATAGTATATTAGCGAAAGTTCGTTCCTTGTTGCCAGAAGCTTGGAATCAAACACTGTCGGATTGGGGGTTGACGAGTGCGATCGCCGGAATTTTAGTACTTATACTCTTGACAACCGTAGCCCTGCTACCAGAAACTCCAACTCAGATTGCCAAAGATGTTTCTGTTGAACCGATTGAAGCGCCCGCAGAATTAGAAGCACCCGAATCCCCACAACCGATAGAATCGGTAGAATTAGCAGAATCAGCAGAATCAGCAGAATCAGCAGAATCAGCAGAATCCGTAGAAGCGCCGCCACCAGCGGAAACGCCGGAACCAACTCAAATCGAACTCACTCCAGAACAAAGTTTAATTGCGGGTATTCAGAAACAAGTTGCTGAAGTTACTAATCAGTATGCCAATGGATTAATACAATCGATCCAAGCGAACTTTCGAGGTAGCCGTCTAGTTGTTAAAGTAAGTGAGGGTTGGTATGACCTGGCTGAGTCTCAACAAAATCAATTAGCCGATGAAATCCTACGTCGAGCTAAAGAATTAGATTTTAGTAAACTAGAAATTACGAATTCTGAAGGGGTCGTACTTGCTCGCAGTCCTGTGGTAGGTTCACATATGGTGATTTTGCAGCGACAAGACGTGATAGGGAATTTCTAATGTTTGATTATCGGAAGTAGGAGTGAGGAGGAAAACTTGGGGTAGATAATCTTATTTCCCAATCTGAAATCCATTAGCGTAGCGGTGCAATCCAAAATCCAAAATCCAAAATCCAAAATCTAAAACGGTATGAAATTATGACAAATGAATCTCCTATCCCAGTTGTTATTAATGGTGCTGCTGGCAAAATGGGTCGTGAGGTGGTTAAGGCAGTCAGTCAAGCTGAAGATATGACCTTAATTGGCGCAATTGATCGTAATCCTCAGTATCTAGGTCAAGATGCGGGTGAAGTTGCTGGTGGCGAACCGATTGAAATTCCCATATTGGATGATTTACAAGCGACGCTGGTGATGGCGACTCAAGAAAAAGTACAGGGAGTAATGGTTGATTTTACTCATCCTGACGGCGTTTATCAGAATGTGCGAACAGCGATCGCCTACGGAGTTCGTCCCGTTGTGGGTACGACTGGACTAAGTGCTGAACAAATAAAAGAACTAGCTGATTTTGCTGAAAAAGCGAGTACAGGTTGTTTAATTATTCCTAATTTTTCGATTGGGATGGTATTACTTCAACAGGCAGCAGTGCAAGCATCTCACTATTTTGACCATGTTGAAATTATCGAACTTCATCATAATCAAAAAGCTGATGCTCCCAGTGGAACAGCGATTCAAACGGCTCAATTATTATCAGGATTGGGCAAAACCTATAATCCCGCTATGGTAGAAGAAACGGAAAAATTAGCGGGTGCGCGTGGGAGTATCGCTGATGAGAATATTCGCATTCACAGTGTTCGTTTACCGGGCTTAATTGCTCATCAAGAAGTTCTATTTGGTGCGCCTGGTCAAATCTATACCCTGCGTCATGATACAAGCGATCGCTCTTGTTATATGCCTGGTGTTCTCTTAGCAATTCGCAAAGTTGCCCTGCTTAAATCTTTAGTTTACGGATTAGAAAAAATTCTTTAAATGGTTGTTGGTTGTTGGTTGTTGGTTGTTGGTTGTTAGTTGTTAGTTATTAGTTGTTAGTTGTTAGTTGTTAGTTGTTAGTTGTTAACGACCAATTACTAATAACCAATGACCAATGACCAATGACCAATGACTAATAACTACGTCGTTTCTTCGGTTGGTAAAATCTGCCGTCGTATGTCCGGAAGGGGGGGGTCTAATTGCATTTTGCCATAAGGTTTCTGAAGAAGGGCTAGACTTGAAGATTCATTGGGAGTAACAATCCCACCAGAGATGATTACCTTGAAGGCATCTTCTATTGACATTGAGAGATTGATGACTTCATCTTCGGGAATGATGGCATACCAACCCGTTGTTGGATTCGGTGTTGTTGGGATAAAAACACTTAACACAGAGCGAGTCATATTCGATTGAATATCCTGGCTTGTGTTGCCTGTGACAAACGCCAGCGCCCACATTCCCGGACGTGGATATTCTACCAAAACTACCCGACGAAACTTACTGTTGGAGTCTTTTAAAAGAGTTTCTAACAGTTGTTTCAGGGTTTTATAGACTGACCCAGCCAGCGGAATTGCTTGCAAAACTCGCTCTCCTAAATCCAGCAACCACCGCCCAACAATATTGCGGGCCATCAAGCCAATTAGCAGAATACAAAGCAGTGGTACAGTCAACCCCACTAGCAAATTTAACAGATTGACTAAGATAGGGTGGAGGTTATTATAGGGGTTGAGTTGTTTGGGAATACGGGTGAGAAAATTGATCACCCAGGTGGCGATCGTAATCGTCAACCAGATCGTAGTAGCGAGAGGAATCACTACCAGAAGACCTGCAATCAGGTCATTCTTTAAGTCTTGCTTAAAGCGTTGGATCACAAAGCACTGATTCTCCTTACAATAATTCTTACAGTTCTGTCCTTGATGCCGCGATCTCGCTTGGTCACTTGGCACAAGACAAGATCGGAAACCTTAAACCAGACAAACAGTCGTAACAGTAGATGAACCTGCATGGCATGGGAGGGTTAACATCCATCCAATCGGGTTTAGCAGTTAAGCGCGAAGCCGTTCTGCGGGTAGAAGGTTCTATCTCTATTTGTAAGGCTTGTAAAGAATTGTTGCAAGTAGCAACACCTTTTTTAAGGTTTGGCATCCTCTCTTGTTCATCGTTTTTTGAGATGTCAAATAGCTGGGATGTTTAGTGGTGTCGCTGTCCCAGACACCCCACAGAACCTGAATAGTAGACCTCGTGCAAAAGCTAGGTTTCCGCCCGAAAATTAATTCTCTGGCGGGTCAGATACTTGTGCCTAAAGTCTAGTCTCAAAAAAACTTGTATCACAACTTACATTTATTTATTTTAACAGAGATACGACTTAAGCTAATACGGCAAGGGAAAAGGAAAAAACCAACTGCCTTTCCCCAACTCGTTGCTAATGAATGCAAAAAGTCTGGAAGGCTTCCTCTAAGCTGCCCTTGCAGTTAAATTTCACTCTAAGTGGCTTGTGTAGTATGTAAATGTAGTATAAAACTCACTCAGATGGGTGAGGTACACTTAATTTTCTTCTCCACTCCCCACTCCCCACTCCCGGTCTCCCCACTCCCCAAAATCTAGAAATTTGTACCTCATGAGTATGAGAACCGCTATAGTAGGATATTAAATAATCTAACCTGGGGATTCATAGTATTGAGTTGGAACAAAACGGTCAAAAGCTCTGGAGCGTTTCCCCTTCCTCAACCACTTTTTTAAGCTTGAGGTAAAAGCCTGAATAGTCAGGGGGCGGCGTAAATTGTTGAATTGGGTTTTTGTTCACTTCAGTACGAGATGAATTTATGGGGGAAAGAGGACGGCTATTTGCATAAGTTACTGCATCTTGAACAGGTTGATCTGAATTAAAAGATGTCTCACGTTCCTCTTGAATAGCGGTTGTTTTTAGGAAGGGATTATCTGCTTTATTCGTAGGTAGGAGTTCCTCCGAATCAGTGACCTCAATCATCAACTGTTGCTCTAGTATCTCCTCAGAGGTATCAGTCAATAGCCGTAGAGTCGCTTCTTCGTTTAAATCAGTTGAATTAGCACGGACGGACACCGATAAATTTTGAGGTAATTTACGGCAAATCAGCCGCTCAAACTCATGATTAAAGCGATAGATGGGCTGTCCTCGTCGAGTCCAAACTCTCAAAATTTGCTCCACAGAAACCGCTTTATAACGCCCCTGATACAATGCCTCAATCACAGCCAAACCAATCCAATTTGGCTGATACTTTTCTAACCACCGATTCACTAATTCTTGCGCGGTGTAACCTCTGAGATCAAACCCATAGTGACTGAGTAAAATCACGGCATACGCAACCGCTTCTTCCGAGTCCCTGGTCATTGGTTGTTGGTTGTTTGTTGCTTGTTGTTTGTTGCTTGTTGTTTGTTGCTTGTTGTTTGTTGCTTGTTTATCAGGGCTAATAACTAACAACCAACAACTAACAACCAAGAACTAACAACTAAAAACTAATTACAATATACGGTGACTCGATCGCATTCACTCGTCCTTTTTTCACCAAAGCTTGATATAAAAAGGCGGTAGCGTCAGCGCGGGTGGCGGGTTGTTTGGGTTGTAGGAGGGCGCTGTTGGGGTAACTCACCACCAATCCGGCTTTGGTAGCGGCAGCTACGGCGGATTGAGCATAGGTTGGAATAGTATCTCGATCTTGGTAAATGTTCAAGACTGTTTCCTGATCTTCGGCTTTGGGTATCGCCAGTCCAGAGACAAGAGAGGTAATTAATTCAATTCGTCGTAAGGTTTGTTGGGGGTGAAAGGTTTGATCGGGGAAACCGGAAAGGAAACCACCCCGATAAGCGGTTTGAATCGCCGCTGATGCCCAAAAATCGCTGGGAATATCCATGAACTGCGTTGCTGGACGAATCGGATTTGGGTTAAATACTTTCACTATAAGGGCAGCATATTGCGATCGATTTAGCGGTGCATCGGGTTTAAAACTACCATCGGCAAAGCCAGTAATCAGGTTTAAACTGCTGAGACGGCGAATAAATTCTGCTGCCCAATGATCCTGGATATCGGAAAATGAAGGAATATCGGCATCAGGACTCGCAATGTAAGGAGAAGCAACCGCTGGCGCTTGTCCACTGGATACCAATGCCTGGTAAATTAAAGCGGCTACCTCAGCGCGGGTAATCGTTCGCATCGGTTGCAGTTGATTAGTTTGGGGATAATTAACAACTAATCGGCGTTGCGTAGCTGTCGCCACCGCATCTGTGGCGTAGCTGGGAATTTGGGCGCGATCGCTATAAAACACTAAAATATTCGGATTCCCTCCTTTAAGTCCCAACCCATTGACTACAGATACTAATGCCTGAATACGGGTGAGATTTTGCTGAGGGCGAAATGTACCATCAGGAAAGCCAGAAATAAATCCCATTGTGGCAGCTTTACGAATCGCGTCTACCGCCCAAAAATCACTCGGTACATCCCGAAACGAACCCGAACTTGCACCGACTTGTCGCGGCAAATCAAAGGTTTTCGCAATAATTGCGGCATATTGTGCCCTGGTAATATTTGCTTCTGGCTGAAAGGTATTATCCGGAAAGCCACTAATCAGATTTCGATTCACCAATTCCTGAATAAATTTTGCGCCCCAATGATTGCCTAAATCACTAAACTGAGTTGCGCTTCTTGCAGGAGTAGGAACTTGAGCAGAGTCTAGCTTAACAGAACCCGAAACTTTTGCCGGATTCAGTTGATTTCCTACCGAAATCAAGGTCAACGATGTGTTATTTTGGACATCAGCCTGACCATTATTTTGAAAAATATTCCCAGCGGGATCTTGAGTACTACCTAAATCCGGTTGAGAAGATCCCGTTACGACTAAACCTCCATTCGTATTATTTTCAATCCAATTGCGACGCAGCACAGGTTTAGCAGTACGAGAAAGGAAAATCCCTGCCTTATTCGTCACTAATTTATTATCTGTAATTAAAGGGGCTGCCGAATCACTAATTGCAATCCCATACCCCGTTTTTTGACAAATATTACGTAGAATTTCCCCTTTAGCATTCCGCACCATAAAAATACCACTCGCCGCATTTTCACTCAATTGATTATCCAAAATCAAAGGTTTAGCGGTTCCCGTAACAAAAATTCCCTCACGACCACAACGAGTGATAGTATTATTAGCAACAACAGGTGCAGCCGATTCAATCCAAATGCCTGTACCTCGTTCCACCGAATTCGTTACTGTAACTCCTCGCAATTGGGCCCCCGATTCCAACAGCAGCGCAATGAATTGATTGCCAAACGTCGAGCTGTTATACTCACCACTGCCAACAATGACAATATCTTTACCCTTGGTGGATTCATTCCCTAAAACAATCACCCCACTAGGGATAACCAGCGGAAAACGTTCCTTACTCGCCGCATTGTACGTCCCCGTCGCCAAGTAAATTGTAGTACCCGCCGTAGCTTGGGCGATCGCTTTGGTTAAGGTTTGATAAGGAGTCTTGACAGAACCCGCATTTGTATCTTTGCCAGTTACCGGATTAACGTAAAGTGTAGTCATTGGTGGTTGGTTGTCAGTGGTCAGTTGTCCGTTGTCGGTGTTTTCTGGTACTTTGCCAACTATCTCTTGCTGTTTCTTCGCCTATCTATCCTATCCTTTACACTTGGCTCCCAAGTATTAACAATCATAGCTTCTGTTGACAATAAGCAAGGGTTTTATATCATAAAGAAGTTTCTATTGTTTTCAAAGGATTGTTTTCTGTTTTAGGAATGGTGCTGATTTCAAAATAAAGGTAATCTGATTCTCCGTGCCCGAATTTAGATTCGATATTAGTTTCGTTCTTGCTTGCCGCGTGTAGAGATTGTGTAAAAAAATCTTTAAGCCGACAGGATGATAACGGGACAGGACTTACGCAAGTGTCACAATAAAATCAACTTGTAG
>DNGI01000303.1:7737-9052 GCA_003486645.1 Cyanobacteria bacterium UBA11370
TGTGCCAGTTGCGTAAGTCCTACGGGAGTGAATTAAACTTAGTGCAGCAGCAACAGATATCCTAAAGTGCGTTGTGTGTCTATTCAACTTATCTAACTTCCAAAGCCACAGGACGCAGCCGTCCTTCTACCTCAACACTCGGCCAATTTGGATCGAATGTCAGGTTTTCCAACATTCCATCTTTAAGAATTACAAACGTATCTTCAATCTTTGCCCCCACTAAACTAGGATTCCAAGCAACAGGAATACCGTCTACTAACGTGTCAGTAGTAGTTGGATTTGCCACAATTTCTCGCGCCAAATATCCCGTCGTTCCTCCCTGGTGATGTTCCCGGATTGCATGATTGAATCCATGCTGTTCATACGCTCGATTTAGGGCATGATAAACGGTATCCAATGAAATTTCAGGTTGGCACAAATTCAACGCTTCAGCTTCAATTTCTCGCACATGACGATGCAATTCGGCGCGTTCATTTCCCAGCGAACCAAACGAGACAAATCGGGTAAGATTCGCATATAAACCATATCCCCTCGCGCAAAACACCAGCATCGCTTGCTGTCCGATCGCTTCCCCAGTGGGAGTAGCATGGCGGTACAGCGGCAAACGTCTCTCACCCGCTACCAGAGTCAGCGCTGGATGTAACCCCCTCGCCCACAATGCCTCTGCTCCCGCACCCGCAAGCTGATATTCTGTCCAAGTAGGTTGAGCCTTAGATAGTACCTCTGTCATCGCTTCGCTAGCCTTACGCCCGACTTCGCGGTATCGCTCTAACTCACTTGACATCATTACTCGTTTATGCTGTTGTAGAGAGGCAGGTAGTCGCTTTTCGATATGCGGGATCGGACAGTCACTCAGAACCTTTCCTTCATTCGTCACCTCTCGCACAAAGGATTCACGGGCAGTCGCATCAGCCCAAGGGTTAACGTGCAGCTTGAAGTCTGCCGAAAGTTCCTCATCTTCTAAACGCTGCGCTTCAATTTCATCCGTCAAAACCCAGGCATCTCGTACCGTGACCAACACTTCGGCGACTCCGGTTTCAGCCGTTAGCAACACGGTATTAGAAGCGCCAGCCGTTGCCCAAGCAAACCAATCTGTTCCCTTAAAGCGGACACCCGTTGCCCCAGTTTCAGTGAGGGCTTCCCGGATTAATTCCAGTTTGCGCGAGACTTCTTCATTTAATTCCTTCATAACTCACCTCTTGCACCAACTGACCTTTTGTACCATCCTCGGCAAGCCCCTCTCACCCGCCCGGAGTTTAAACTCCGGGCTAATAGCTCAAGTCCACTAAAGTGGACTGATACCAAATCCGGTTAA
>DNGI01000303.1:9363-25623 GCA_003486645.1 Cyanobacteria bacterium UBA11370
ATCTAAATAGGATTTGGTATGAGATCGTTGTAGAGGAAGCATTTAGTTCTCTTGAGAGGACTTTCGCTATGAGCCAGGGATTTAAATCCCTGGCGGATGAGTGGCTAACTGGAAGATTTGAGAGCAACAAATCCCTCCTCGAAACGGAGAGGAGAGCCAGAGTTCTTCCTCCCCCTTCCCTTGCAGGGAAGGGGGTTGGGGGGTTAGGTTTTTGATTCATACCCGCACTCCCTCTTCCAAAATTACTGATACTGCCTGTAACTCTTTAGCTTTCTCTTCGGGCAGGGCATCATTAGCAAACATTCCCGCCGCTAATTCCGTTCCCGCTAAGTACTTCAGCTTGTCTGGGGTACGATAGGGGGGATACAATTCGGCGTGGAGATGTGCTTCCGGATGGGGTTGCCCGTCAGTCGGGGCTTGGAACCAAGCCATCAAATAAGGAAAGGTACGGTTCCATAAGCCGTCATACTTGAGGGTGACGGTTTTTAAGGCTTTAGCCAGTCCTCTACGCTGCTCTGTGCTAAGGTCGATAAAGGTTGCCACTGGATCAATCGTGGCAATCCAAACCTCGTAGGGATAACGGGCACAGGCGGGGACAAATGCGATCGCTTCTTCATCCAAATAAAGAATCCGCTGGTTGTCCGAAATTTCCCTTTGTATCAAATCTTGCAGCAATCCCCGATGATTTTCCTGATAATATACCTGCTGACGTTCCTGCATTCGTGCTGGCACAGGAGGAACAAAGGGATAAGCGTAAATCTGACCGTGGGGATGAAGCAATGTCACTCCCATTTCCACACCCCGATTCTCGAAGGGCAGCACGTACTGAATCTGGGGATGCCCTCCAAGTACGCGAGTTCGATCCGCCCACACCAAAAACAGCAACTCTAGGTGATCCAGTTCCAGAGAACCGAGGGGAGATTCGGGATCTTGGGTAAATACAACTACCTCGCACGCGCCATTAGCGGGTAGAGTTTCAACAATACTGGCAGGGGGGTTATGCGCTGCCAGTGTCATTGAAGGAAAGCGGTTGCCGAAAACGGCGATATCATATCGTCCTTGGGGCAGTTCGGTGGGAAAATGAGGATCGATAGTGGGGGCCAGCGGGTTGTATTCGGGGGGCGGCATGAACGTCCGCCCCTGACGATGACTGGCATAAGCGACCCACTCCCCTCGCAAGGGATGCCAGCGTAGGTGGGGATTAGCTGGAATCGGCTCGTTACCAGGACTAGGAGCCTGGATGCCCTCCGCAATGGGATATCGGCTGTATAGAGTTAGCAGACGGCCATCCGGCTTTAACAGCTCCTGGGAATACATTTTCCTCTGGTGAGAATTTAGCTTTCACCCTAGAGAGCATAGCGTCTTCCTCGTCCTCTTCGCCCCTACCTAGAGTTGCATCTGCGATCGCTTCAATAGGAAACTTGGGTGTGCGATCGGCATACAACAGTCCGTTGGCTTCCTGGAAGGTATCCGTCAATTGGGTGTAACAAAATCCACTAAACAGTTCGATTTTGTTAACTACCTCCAGTAACGCCGTATATCGGATTTGTAACTCCGAGACATCCGACGACCTGACATATCCCCAGATTTTATCGGCATCGGGTTCTTCAGGGGGGGCGTAAGCAATACCACCGAACTCAGTCAGCATAATCGGCTGTCCATTATGGGGATGACCATCCAAGGTGAGGACACGCCCTCCAGGACGTTCACGAGTAAAGAGTTCTGATAGATTAACCTCTGGCCCATAACGGTTTGCCAGTCGAGTTGGCTTATTATCGTAATCATGGATAGCCAGAATGTCAGTAGCGGCACTCTCCCAACCATCATTACCAACTACCGGGCGAGTTGGGTCTAGAGTTTTAGTTAAATGATAGAGTGCTTGGACACAATGCCGATGAGCCTCCGTCGCGGTTAAGTCAGGAACGCCCCAGGATTCATTAAACGGCACCCAGACCACGATACAAGGGTGGCTGGAATCTCGATTGATCACCTCAGCCCACTCTTTGGTCATGCGTTCCACGGCTTTGCGGGTGAAGCGATAGGGGCTGGGCATTTCTTCCCAAACCATTAACCCTAGCACATCTGCCCAGTACAAGAATCGAGGGTCTTCAATTTTTTGATGCTTGCGAACACCATTGAAGCCCATGCTTTTAGCTAACTCGACATCGCGCCGCAACGCCTCATCGGATGGGGGAGTCATGAGGCTGTCAGACCAATAACCTTGGTCTAGAACTAAACGTAAATAGTAAGGACGACCATTAAGCATGAAGCGATCGCGCTGTATCCCCACCGTTCGCATTGCAGTATAAGACTGCACTTCATCAATGAGCCGATCCTGATGCCACAATTGAATTTCAGCATCGATCAAGGTTGGCTTCTCCGGACTCCAGAGTAACTCGTTGCGGTAGTCGTCGATACCTGGGTCAGATAGGGCAATGCGTCGGTGAATTTCTCCGTTGATCACTTCGTAAATATCATTGACCAGTACATGACAGTTAGCGGTCAGTTTGACCTTGACCTGTATGCCATCGTACAGTTCGCCTGAAACCAAGGCTTCAAAACCTATTTCCCAGCGCTCAAAGTGGGGTGTCCAACGCAAACGCTCAATATAAGTGTTAGGAACTACTTCAACCCAAACTGTTTGCCAAATCCCGCTAGTGCGCGGATACCAAATACTATGAGGTTCAAGCTGCCAATCTTGTTTCCCACGAGGTTTGGCTAAATCGAAGGGGTCATCTTGTGCCCAAACTGTTACTCGCTGGACTCCGTTTTCATTCAAAACAGGTGTGATGTCGATGCTGAACGGGGTATGTCCACCTTCATGGTCAGCCATGAATTGACCATTAACCCAAACACGGGCACGATAGTCTACAGCCCCAAAGTGGAGCAGCACCCGACCTTTACCCTTGGGTACATCAAATTCCCGCTCATACCAGCAGTTGGGGTGAAAACCCGTATCACCGATGCCGCTTTTAGCAGACTCTGGAGCAAAAGGAACTTCAATGGTATGAGTCCAATCAGCAATATCACTGGGTCGAACAAATTGCCCAGCATTATCAAATGTAAACTTCCATGAACCATTAAGACAAATCCATTGGTTGCGACGCAACTGTGGACGTGGATATGCTTGATCGGTCTGACAAGAATTAGCCCCAATAGCGGCATTGCAGGGCAATTCATAACAGTTCTCTAGCCGCTTACCCAACGAGTGCATAGATACATCTACCCTAGGTTATATATCTAGAGTAACCGCAGCGATCCCCGTGTTGCACTACATAATACCAAATCTCTCAAACCCGGCAACATAGAGAGCCTCCCTGATATTTGATGTTCTCATAATCCTGCCTATTTCCATCTTATGCTGAATCGCTAAAATCAAGAAATGATGACAAACCGCTACAACAACCAACAAATCGAATCCTTCGCCCAAGCGGTTCTGAAGGATGGTCATTGTGTGTTGTCCAATCACTTCTCCCTGGCGACACTCAATGCTTGGCGTGAAGCTTTTGCGCCTTTACTAGACGAACACATCGAACGCGAAGGGAAACTGCGTAATCGAGGCCCAAACCGTTATTATGTTACTCTTCCCTTCACTGCCCCTTTTGCCGACCCCAGTATCTACGAAGATGAGGATATCCTGGCGATCGCTAAACGATTAGTAGGCGAAGATATGGTGATGTGCCAACTAGCCACAGACACACCCTTGCTGGGGTCTGACTATCAAAACGTGCATCGGGATGCGCCGCCACTGTTCCCTGAAACGGGTATGGAGACACCGCCCTTCCAGCTTGCCATAAACTTTCCTCTGGTGGATGTAACCCTTGAAAACGGGCCCTTTGAGACGACACGAGGTACGCACATGATGTCCAAGGAGGAAGGACTGCGCCGCATGGAGTCAGGAGAAATCAAGTTAGAACCCATCACGATGCAACTCGGCGACGTGATGATCCGCGATGTACGAGGTCTACACCGGGGTACTCCTAATTACACAAAAACGCCACGTCCGATGGTCGTCATTGGCTATAGTCGCCGTTGGCTATATCGTCCTGAAGTATCTATTCACATTCCGCGCACTACCTTCGATACACTCTCCGAACGCGCCCGCCACTTGTTACGCTTCAATCCGATTGTCGAATCCCTTGAGGACAAACCCGAAGTTGAGGTTTATCAAGCGTATGCTTACTAGGAATAACTAAATCCCATCGAGTCTCAACGTTTTCACTATAATTTAGCCCCGGTTCAACCGGGGTTATTTGTTGAAATCCATTCATTAGACCTCTTGCAAAAGTATTTTTGCTAATGGGGTTTGTGTCAATTGTTGTCCCCTATTCCCTGTTAAGAGTTCCCTGTTCCCGAATAAGAGCAAGAAGTCTAATATATTACACTAAATCCGGTTAATATACACCCTTTAATCAAGGTTGCCAAAACCTTGTAGTAGAGACTAGCACATACAACGTCTCTATCATTGGTCGTAAACAGGGATTTTTAAACCGGATTCGGTATCATCTGCTTGTATCCAGGAATACAACCTAACTTAATACTAATTAAGTCTTTAGATATAAAAAGTTTTATTCATTAGATAGACGATAGATGAAAAAGTAACCGTTATTGTTTTGAAAGGTGATAGAAAAATTTTTTAACGAAGGGGAAGAGTACTGTTTTTTACAGAATAAAAATAACAATTATTTGGCTTTGATTATGTGCTATACTTCACATATTTCTTAAATAACAGCCAAGAGTTGCTTGTTTCTTATTCTCAAAATCTTCGTTACTGCATAGATAAACTAGAACTTTTTGGGCTAATCTGTGCCTTCCAAAGCGCACACATATTCTTAAAAGATTCAAGTCTAAAACAACAAACTTACGAGGCAGTTTATGTCCCAAAACAAAGGTCAAATTAAGAACGGCAATATCAGCAATAACCACGCTTCAGCACACCTACGTGAAGGAAAGCTAGAGGCGCGACACAACTCAACTAGTTTGACGAGTAGCCTCTTGCCAGGTAGTCTATCCTCTACACGGACATCTAATCCAGAAACACGAGAATCCTTATCTCTACACTTATCTAACAAAGACGTTCAGAGTGGTGATCCCTCTACAGATGCACCCGACCTAGTTTGTTTGTCCCACTTACGTTGGAATTTCGTATTCCAAAGACCCCAACATCTTTTGACCCGCTTTGCACAAGGAAGGCGGGTATTTTTTATTGAAGAACCCCTATTTAATATTGACTCCTCCGTACCTCCCCAAACATCCGGCGGCATTGACGGGGTGGGTTGGTTGGATATCACCAAACACGAGAGTGGAGTTTGGATTATAGTACCTCATCTACAAGAAGGCCTGAGTGAGGAAAAGGCAAGTGCTGCCCAACAGGTACTGCTAGATCACTTATTTGCCCAACAGAAAATTACTAAGTATATCTGCTGGTACTACACCCCAATGGCGATCGCATTTACCCGTCACTTGGAACCAATGGCAGTAGTGTACGATTGCATGGATGAGCTATCTGCGTTTAAGGGAGCATCCCCTCTGTTGAGAGAACGGGAAGCTGAACTATTTAGCCGTGCTGACTTAGTGTTCACCGGGGGACAAAGCCTTTACGAAGCCAAGCGCAACCAACACCAGAATGTTTACGCCTTCCCCAGCAGTGTGGATGTCGCCCATTTTGCCCAAGCCAGAAGCATTCAAGAAGACCTATCTGACCAAGCTAATATTCCCCATCCCCGCCTAGGATTCTATGGGGTGATAGACGAACGGATGGATCTGGAACTGCTTGACGGAATTGCCGCCGCACGACCAGACTGGCATTTGGTGATGATTGGGCCTGTTGTTAAAATTGACCCAGCCACGTTGCCGCGTCGTAACAACATTCATTATCTGGGTGGTAAAAGTTATCAAGAACTACCTGCCTATCTAGCAGGATGGGACTTGGCAATGCTACCCTTTGCCCGGAACGAATCAACCCGCTTCATTAGCCCCACCAAAACCCCAGAGTATCTTGCTGCCGGGAAACCCGTTGTCTCAACCTCAATCCGGGATGTGGTTCGTCCCTATGGACAGGAAGGCTTAGTCCGAATTGCAGATACGGTGGCAGAGTTTGTCAGTGCAGTTGAAACAGCAATTAAAGAAGATTGTCCAGAATCAGGGTGGCTAGCTAAGGTAGATGCCTTCCTCAAGCAAATTTCTTGGGATCGGACTTGGAGTTCAATGATGCAGCTAATTGACTCCGCCTTAGCAACACGACTCCAGAGGAGTATGGCGGTTTACCTCACGTCCTTGGAGGAACAAGGGACGACAGACAGCCTGATGGATGGTTTCTCTACAGGCATCAACCAGTCCCCTGGCATTGTAACAAGAGACTTCCTATTCGATTACCTAGTTGTTGGGGCAGGTTTCTCTGGTAGCGTCATTGCTGAAAGAATTGCCAGTCAGTTGGGGAAGAAAGTTCTGGTTGTAGATAAGCGATCGCACATTGGCGGTAATGCTTACGATCATTACGATAATTCGGGCATCCTCGTCCACAAATACGGCCCCCACATCTTCCATACCAACTCGCGGGATGTTTTTGAGTACCTCTCCCAATTTACCGAATGGCGTTCCTACGAACACCGCGTCCTCGCCAGCGTAGACGGGCAACTGCTACCCATTCCGATTAACCTGGATACCATTAACAAACTCTACGGACTCAACCTCACCTCCTTCGAGGTTCCAGAATTCTTTGCCTCAATCGCGGAACCCAAGCAGTACATCCGCACCTCCGAAGATGTTGTGGTCAGTAAGGTAGGGCGGGAACTCTACGAGAAATTCTTCCGGAACTACACCCGCAAGCAATGGGGACTCGACCCCTCAGAACTCGACAAATCTGTTATCTCCCGCATCCCCACCCGCACCAACCGCGACGATCGCTATTTTACCGATACCTACCAAGCCATGCCTCTACATGGCTTCACGCGGATGTTCGAGACTATGCTCAATCACCCGAACATTAAGGTGATGCTGAATACAGATTATCGTGAAATTCAAAAGGCAATCCCCTGCCGCGAAATGGTCTATACCGGACCAGTGGATGAATACTTCGACCTTCGCTACGGGAAACTTCCCTACCGTTCCCTGGAGTTCAAGCATGAGACACACAACAAACCCGTGTTTCAATCCGCACCCGTCGTGAACTATCCCAACGAACAACTCTACACCCGGATTACCGAGTTTAAGTACCTCACGGGACAAGAACACGCCAAAACCAGCATCGTCTATGAATTCCCCCGTGCTGAGGGCGACCCTTACTACCCCGTACCGCGTCCAGAGAATGCCGAGATTTACAAGAAATACAAGGCACTCGCTGATGCAACACCAGGGGTGTATTTTGTGGGACGGTTGGCAACCTACAAATATTACAACATGGATCAATGTGTGGCTCAGGCGCTTACCGTTTACAAACAGATCAGTGTCAAACAGCAAGTGGCAACTGTGGGAGGGTGTTTGTAGGAAGGCATAAAAGATGAACGAAAGGGTAATCGGTAATAACCCCCATTGCTAGTTATTTGGTTAAGACAGCAATGAGCAATTAGCAATGAGCAATTAGCAACCCTTCTACCAGAAAATTAATTAATCTCATGAACAGAGAGGCGATCGCTATCCCACCCCTAGAGGTATGGGCAGGAGTAGAATGTACAGTTAACCGCGTCGCTGACCAATATTTCGACCAACTGGAGCGAAACGGTCATGCCACGCGCCTGGAAGACCTCGATTTATTTGCAGAACTTGGAGTACGTGCCATCCGTTATCCGGTACTGTGGGAGAGGATTGCACCGAACGGTTTAGAGACTGCTGACTGGTCGTGGGCGGATGAGCGATTGGGGCGTTTGCACGAACTCGGCATTCGCCCAATCGTCGGACTGGTTCACCACGGCAGCGGCCCACGATACACTAGCCTCATTGATCCAGCCTTCCCTAATCAGCTAGCCGAGTTTGCCCATGCCGTTGCAGAACGCTATCCGTGGGTAGACAGTTACACACCCGTTAACGAACCGCTAACGACAGCGCGATTTAGTGGACTATATGGTTATTGGTATCCTCATGGGCGGGATGGGCTAACTTTCGCCCGTGCGTTGCTGACGGAGTGCCGCGCCACTATCCTCTCAATGCAAGCCATTCGTCAGATCAATCCTGCTGCCCAGTTGGTACAGACCGACGACTTGGGTAAGATTTTCAGTACACCGCTCCTCGCGTATCAGGCAGAGTTTGAGAATGAGCGTCGTTGGTTGAGCTTCGATCTGCTGTGCGGTCGGGTAAACCGCGACCATCTGATGTGGGAGTACCTGCGATGGCTTGGCATCAGCGAAGCCGAACTCGATCTATTCTTAGAGACTCCTTGTCCGCCGGATATTATCGGCATGAACCATTATGTGACAAGCGATCGCTTCTTGGATGAGCGTCTCGAACGTTACCCTGGCTGCTGTCACGCGGGAAACGAACGGCACAGGTACGCAGATGTAGAGGCAGTACGGGTCTGCGCTCAAGGTTTGGCTGGCCCCCGCTTGTTGATGAGAGAGGCATGGGAGCGCTACGGCTTGCCGTTGGCTGTGACGGAGGTACACTTAGGCTGTACCCGTGAGGAGCAGTTGCGCTGGCTTTACGAGGTTTGGGATGCAGCAAGGAGTCTGAAGTACGAGGGTGTAGATGTACGCGCTGTGACAGCTTGGTCTTTGCTGGGTACTTACGACTGGAATACTTTAGTAACCCGTGCTGATGGTCACTATGAGCCGGGTGTGTTCGATGTGCGCTCAAGCTTACCCCGTCCTACAGCCCTCGCCCGAATGATAAGCCATTTAGCTACGGGGCGCGAGTACGATCACCCCGTTCTCGATATACCGGGATGGTGGTGTAGAACCCAACGACTACTCTACCCACCTGTCGATTGTCATGTTGGATTGGATCACAAACACAACCAAAAATTATCCGACCCAACCAGGGATTCGATCACCCAAAATCCAAAATCTAAAATCCAAAATGCACCACGTCCCCTTGCTATCATTGGCGCGAGAGGAACGCTAGGGAAGGCTTTCGCCCGTCTGTGTGACATTCGAGGCATCCCCTACCACCTCCTAACCCGCCAGGAAATGGACATTACTAACCCCGCGTCCGTGGATGCGGCTATTACGGAATTAAATCCGTGGGCGGTGGTGAATGCGGCTGGGTATGTTCGGGTGGATGATGCGGAACGTGAACCTGACATTTGCTTGCGCGTAAACGCTGAGGGTCCAGCTATCCTGGCTGCTGCTTGCGCTCGTCAGGGGGTGGCGCTGCTCACGTTTTCATCCGATCTTGTATTCGATGGAACTGGTGCTAACCCTTATGTAGAAAGTAACACAGTTGCACCGCTTAATGTGTATGGACGTAGTAAAGTCGAGGCGGAGGTGCGGGTTTTAACGGCTTATCCCTCATCGCTGGTAATCCGCACGAGTGCATTCTTTGGGCCGTGGGATGAGTACAACTTCGTTACTATTGCACTACGTCAGTTAGCGGCTGGACATACGTTCGTAGCCGCAGAGGACTCGGTGGTTTCGCCGACCTATGTCCCGGATCTAGTCAATGCCAGTCTCGATTTGTTAATTGATGGCGAGTGTGGCTTGTGGCATTTGGCGAATAAGAGTGCGATCGCTTGGGCGGAGTTAGCACGGTTGGCGGCTTCTATGGCTGGTGTTGATGCCTCTCGGATTGAAGGTCGTCCTACGCGAGAACTTGGTTTTGCGGCTGTCCGACCTACATACAGTGTTCTCGGTAGTGAACGTGGCGTGTTACTCCCTAGTCTTGATAATGCCATTTCCCGCTATTTCAATGAGCGACAACCCTTTTAGATATTCCACAGCCAACATTCTTTTATAAAGTTCGATGGAGAAACCCCATAACCACTACCGATTATTGATTGCCGCTGGTATCCTACTGGGCATGAGTTTTGCAGGATTCTTTGATAGCATCGTGCTGCACCAAATCCTGCAATGGCATCATATGTTGACGAGTGTTCAGCCGACTACAACTATCGGTAATTTAGAACTAAATACGCTCTGGGATGGTTTGTTTAATATCGCCACTTATGCAATGACTTTAGCTGGAGTTGTGTTGCTCTGGCGTGCAGGTCAACGTGGCGACTTTGTGGGAGTGTCAAAGATGTTTAGTGGTTCTTTGCTCATGGGTGCAGGATTGTTCAACGTGATTGAAGGTTTGATCAACCACCACATTCTAGGCATTCATCATGTGAAATCAGGACCCAATCAACTCGCTTGGGATCTGGGATTTCTGGCTATTGGTACCGTTTTGGCTGTAGTCGGCTGGATTCTGTTACAAGATAGGCAATCCAATATCGCAACTACTGAAATTAAACATTAAAACATTACAGGAAGAAGAAATATGTTTCAGGGTCAATCTACTATTTTAGTCACAGGGGGAGCAGGATATATTGGCTCCCACGCTGTATTAGCTCTTAAACAGGCAGGCTACGAAGTCATTGTTCTGGATAACCTATCCTATGGACATCGAGAATTAGTGGAACAGGTCTTGCAGGTTAAGTTGATTGTTGGTGATATCAGCGATCGCGCCCTCCTCGACCACATATTTATAACCCACAATATCACGGCGGTAATGCACTTTGCGGCTTATATTGCTGTCGGTGAATCTGTTACCGACCCAGCCAAATATTATCGCAATAATGTTACGGGCACTCTCACGCTTTTAGAAGCGATGATAGCAGCCTCTATCAAGACATTTGTCTTTTCTTCGAGTTGCGCTCTCTATGGGATACCGAAGAGTATTCCCCTGGTTGAAGACCATCCTCAAGACCCGATTAGTCCTTATGCAACGACGAAGTGGATGGTAGAGCGGATTTTGTCTGATTTTGATCAAGCTTATAACTTAAAGTCTGTCTGTTTCCGCTATTTTAATGCCGCTGGGGCTGACCCAACTGGGTTGCTTGGTGAAGACCACACGCCTGAAACTCACCTAATTCCACTGGTAATTTTTGCGGCGTTGGGTAAACGGGAGTCTGTATCAATTTTTGGTACAGATTATCCAACCAGAGATGGTACTTGCATTCGGGATTATATTCACGTCACTGACTTAGCACAAGCCCATGTTTTGGGTTTAGAATACCTGCTTAACGGAGGAGAAAGTACGGTATTTAATCTAGGAAATGGCAGCGGATTTTCCGTCCGGGAAGTGATAGAAACCACGAGGGAAGTAACAGGCAAAGATATTAAAATCGTGGAATGCGATCGCCGACCTGGCGACCCACCTGTTTTAGTCGGAAGTAGCGACAAAGCTAGAAACGTTTTGGGTTGGCAGCCTCAATACTCAGATTTAAAGGATATCTTGACTCACGCATGGCAGTGGCATCAGCAGCGGCATGGAACTTACTTTCGACGAGAAATTCCGGAACTTCTCAGTGAGGGGAGAAGAGAGATTAGAGCGAGAAATTACTTTTCTAGTTAACCAATCTATTACAGTCCATTCAAAATAAATTATTTCAAGTTACAAACTTACTTGTTGACTGAGGTGTTGAAGCTGATTTCCGATCCAATTAAAACCCATCGCTATACACTGAGGGCAAATATCCCCGTAGCTATCACCCCTCTCGTTACATACAATTACCCTTGCTTCTCTCATCTCAAACGGCTCCCGGCACGTTAAGCACGTTTGGTAATTTTTCAATAAGCTGTTGCATTCAATTTGAAATTGCATGATTTATCTTTATAAGCCGATTTTTACAGATTTCAAGAGAGTCATCTCTGGTTAATAAGAAAATACTGTTTTTGTTACTTTAAAAACCTCTATCCAAAGGTTAATTTTAATAAGAGTAATATTTGCCATTATAAGATTAAATCTATTGGTATTTTTTTAAGTACATCATAGTGTGGATCATTTTCTTGACTTAGCTTTAAAAATACGAACTCATCACCATTCGTTGCCATGCAAAAGGCTGCGCGATCGCTCCTTGGACTCGCTAACATATAAGCAAGTAACTGGGGGAAAGCTGCCGGAACTGGAATACTCGTCCGCTTCGACTCAACGACCAAAATCCAAAGTTGTTCCTGTACGACTAACGTATCAATAAAACCGCGAATTGTCTCTTCAGGATCGTCAAGTTCTAAGCAAATACCGTAAGGCGAACGAATGCGGAAGGGTGGGTCGAGAAACCCGGCAATTTCTAACAGTGGGGAAACCACTACCAGGTTAATTGTACCTTCCAATAATAAACTATCGTTGCGATGATAATCATAGCGTTGCTTAATCCGAGAAATACCCGCTTGTTCCCGTTCATCAAGTTCAGGTAAATCTTCCACCCACTCATTGAAAAAGCGATCGCTATCTGCTTGATGCAAATTACAGCGAACTCGAAGATCGCTTAAACTCTTAATGGTGTCAGTAATCCCTAAACCAGTAACCATCTGCTCAAACTGATACTATTTCACTTTAAGTATAAAACCTTTAATTTAAGGCTAATGAATAATAGCTTTTGAATAATTAGCAATTAGCACTTAGCACTATAGTAATTCTCAGATGGGTGAGATACACTTAATTTTCTTCCCCACTCCCCACTCCCTAAAATCTAGAGAACCGCTATATCTATGATTGCCTCAATTCTAACTACCTTGCAACCGCGCCACCAATTCCGCACGCGCCGACACATTTAACTTGCGAAACATCCGTTTTAATGCCTGCTTGACTGAATTTTGCGTAATCCAAAGTTCCGCACCAATTTCTGCATTGGTTAACCCTTTCGCAACTAATTCTGCAATTTCCCGTTCCCGTGGAGTTAGACAACTGCTGGGTAATAATGCGTTCGATTTTGGAGGTTGCGATCGCAAGGTTGCCAAACGTGAGGACAGATGAAGACACAAACCTGTCAAATCAGCTAAATCTCGATAATCAAACGCAGGCGCATCATTAGGACGTGCAAAATAAACCCCACCCATTAAACGACCACTGCTAACAATTGGTCCCATCATGATATGCTCATGATTATAGTGAGCGTAACAATTTTGGTAGAGTTCAGATTGTTTCCAAACTTCTGGAGAAAGCACCAACGCTTCGTGTGCGGGAGCATGGTGTTCAATGACATAACGTAACACCGGATCGATTCTGCGACCTAGTTTATCGTAGCGCTCTATAAACGCATCTGCATCGGGGCAACCTTGCATTTGCACTTCAGCTAGGCTAGATTCCTCATTCAGCAAACACAGACCCCAATATTGCGCGTTAAAATGCTCACCTAACGCATCCATTAAGTGTAGACGAAGTTCCTGCTCATCACGAGCATTTGCGATCGCTTGGAAGAGATTATGTAAGGAATTGACCATTGATCTGTTATAGATAGCGCTAATGGCTAATTGCTCATTGCTAATGGCTAATGGCTAATGGCTAATTGCTCATTGCTAATTGCTCATCGGGAATTGCTCATTGTTCAAAAGCCTGTCTTTACCTTATATCAAATACAAAATTGCATTCATAGGTAGTCAATTCATTTTCGCCGCGTCAGGAGTGTCCCCCTGTGTGTCTCAACTACTAGGTTTGAATGCAACCGCGTATTAGCTGTTATGCCATTAGCTTATCAAACTTTCAGTTTGTGCGCGTGGGAACTACAAGAGTGTACCCACTTGAGGTCTATACGCGCTCGATAGTCTCTATTATCCTAGTTTACAGTCACGCAAAAGCTAACCTACAGGATAAGAAAAGCGCATGATAGCAGTACAAACATCCGCTCGTGAACTCTTTCAAGCAGCGTATGAAAACCGCTACACTTGGGATAAAAACTTCCCTGGTTACACCGCCGATATTACGTTCAAGCAGGATGAGCAAGTTTTCACAGGTAAGATTCGCGTTAATCCAGATTTAAAGGCTGAAGTTTTTGAGGTAGACGACGAAGACGCTAAACAAGCGATTCACAGTCAGTTATGGGAAACGGCAATTCACCGCATCCGTCGCACCTTTGAAGAAACTCACGGGAAAAATAGCTTCTCTTTTGGGGAAACGGATGAGACAGGCGCGATAGAAATCTTAATGGGAGGTAAAGCAGAAGGCGATCGCTACAAAATCCGTGATAATGAAGTGTGCCATGTCCACCGTCACATTCACGGTGTTGTCGTTACCATTGATACGTTTAGTTCCCATAAAACGGGTGAAGGTTACTTATCTCACCGCTATGATTCAGTGTACCACGACCCGAAAACGGGTGAACAAAAGGGCGGAAAAAGTGTGTTTGAGGATAGCTACGAAAAGGTAGGTAACTATTTCATTCTCACCCGTCGGTTGATTCACACGGAGACAGAAGGCAAAACATCTGTTCAGGAGTTTATCTTCTCAAACGTACAACTTTTAGGTTAAACCCTGATAATCCAATTCTGGAGTTAGAAAAACTAATTCTGCCTGCGCGAACTCACAAGATTTTAATCATTTGAATTCGTGCAGGCAACTTTTGTTTTTGTAGGCGTGATTTTATAGTTATCATACCAAATCCGCTTTACCAAACCCTTTGTAGATCCAATGGTAGAGACGTTGCAATGCAACGTCTCTACACAATTCCAGCAACTACGATTAAAGGGGGTACATAACCCGGATTTGGTATCAGCAATCAGCAATCAGCTATCAGCACGATTTGACTCAATCGCTTAAGAATTCTCAGAACATCATACAACTCATTCCCAGGATTGCGAGTCAGAAACCCTTTAGACAAGGCATATTGAGGAACTTCGCCTTTAATCAATTTCACAAAAACGAAACTTCCGCCACTAGTAATCATGCCGAAACTGGGTTTTTCAGGCTGGGGATTCCCTAGCATATAAGCTAGAATTTGGGCAAGTCCTGCTTCAATAGAAAACGAGGCTCTTTTCGACTCAATCACCATTACCCAAAACTGGTCTTTTAACACTAAAGTATCAATTCTACCTTTAACAATAAGCCCATCATCGTCTGAGGCAATATCTACAGATTCTTCAGATTTAACGAAAAAAGGCGATAAATAAAAATCTCCGATAAAGAGAATGGGGTCTAATACTGCCATTCTGACGATATCTTCTAGGACAGGTGGGTAATCAAGTAAATTGATATAACCTGCTTTGACTTTATCTAAGAGTTGTTTATCCAAATCAGTGATTTCTGGTAAGTTCTCCTTCCACTCCCAAAAGAAGTGTTCATCTTCAACTAACTGAATACCAAACTTTAGGATTAAGTCGCGCAGTGTGATGTCTTTAGCTTGGAGAGTTTGAACCATAGTTATTAGTTGTCGTAGTTGGGGTTCATTGTGGCAGAATTCCCTTAAATTGTAGCATTACTTATCTAGTCCTATATAACAGTATTATTGAGTAATACTATCATCTGCGATCGCCACATCCCGATGCAACAGGTAATGATTGAAGATCAAATCGTTTAGATTTAGAAGTAGGGCTTGTTTTAGGGACAAAGCCAATAAAAGATAAATCAAACTTTTTTGCGTTTTTGCTTATTTGTTGATTAGTTTTAACCTCGATAAATTCTAAGATTGCTTTGGCTTCTTGAGGGTCATGCAGATAGTAGATAGCCTGATAATTGCTGGAAAGCCAGATTTGAAGTTTCCAGGGTTTAGGAGTATTACGTTTGGTTGGTTCAATTGAGAAAGTTATCATCGTCGTTTAATTATTTGTCAGCTAAGTTGACTTGATTACTGGCAATTTGTTTTCACGGTTCAGATGTAACTTTTACCTCTTCATGACCCTTGCCTTTTTAAGACAACTGAGTATGATTTGGGGACAGTAGCATAAGATTTATTGAAAAATCTTATTCCAGAAGAGAACCTGATTAACTGTATTAAAGTTTAAAGCTCTTCTCTTTGCTATTCATCGGATTAAATCATCAATAGGTTTGATTTTTATCAGCATGGATGGTGAGATAGGTAACAAAATCTGATGAAACCGATCAATCTCAACCTGTGACTTCCATCACAATCTCTAAAAAAAAGAAATATCTAGCGATTATAAATTGGAACTAAATAAACAAAGTAAATTGCCCCGCACTTCGTGCCGCTAGGCTAACGCCTCGCTTCGCTAACGCTAACAGACTGGAAGTCTGGGGCTATTGCATTCTAAGTCCGCCTGCGCGGACTAATATAGCAGTCGCCACAATTGTTAGGACATTTTTCTGTTGCCTGTTAAGGAGTTAAGGAGTTCTCTTGAAAGCCAAATATAATGTCCTAACCGATATGTCCGTTGCTATACATCTAGCCTGCGGAGGCAG
>DNGI01000303.1:25872-29898 GCA_003486645.1 Cyanobacteria bacterium UBA11370
GCAGGCTTTGTTTGTGTAGCCGCGATTTCTAATCGCCTGGTATTTTTGCTTGCATTGGGATGCTCCCCTATGAATGAAAATGTCTCTTTCCCCACACCCCATTCAAGATAGTCCTAATAATTATTATTGTACGACAGCAGGTAAGATAACCGTAAACACGCTACCTTGACCAAGTTGCGATCGCACTGTCACCTGACCCCCCATTCCTTCAACTAATGTTTTCACAATAGATAAACCTAAACCTGTTCCACCCGTAGAACGAGAACGATTTTCATCTCCTCGATAAAAACGTTCAAAAATTCGAGCTTGTTGAGATAAGGGGATACCTCTACCTTGATCGCATACTTCAATCTTTACCTGTTCATCCTGTCGGTCTACTTTTAAAGTTACGGGTTGGTCAGACTCTGAGTATTTTACAGCATTATCAATTAAATTCAGTAACACTTGCTTGAGGCGATCGCGGTCTGCCTTGATCTTAATTAAATCAATAGTTTCTTCAACGGTAATGGTTCGGTTTGTATATCGCACTGCCATCTCAACCACCTCTGTTAGTAACTCATTGAGGAGTAGCGGTTCGAGATTAAAATGTATTCTACCATTATCTGCCCGTGCTAAGTCTAATAAATCCTGCAAGAGTTGAATCGTCCGATCCGTTTCTGCTGTCGCAATTCCTAATGCTTCTTGCTGAATCGGAGTTAAGTTAGAACCCCGTCGCAAAGTACTTTGCAAATAACCCGAAACTATCGTTAACGGTGTACGTAACTCATGGGAAACATTGCTCACAAATTGCCGTTGCTGTTCCCAAGCTTCAAATAAGCGCCGCAACATTTTATCAAACGTTTGCGCTAATTCCTTGACTTCACTTGGAGCATTATCCAGGTGAATTCTTGCTTGTCCTAAATCTTCAGCCGAAATCGTTTTTGTGAGTTGAGAAATGCGGCGTAGGGGTTGAAGCGATCGCTGAATGTAAATTGTACTTGCAATAGTAATTCCTAAAATCGATAGCAAGCTAGCAATCCCTAGAGTCCGAATCAGACTCAAAAACATGATTTGTTCGCTTGTAATATCCTTAGCAATGTAAACTTTACCCAGCATTTTACCCTTTACCTGTAAGGTATTCCCACAGGCTACCCAATACCGTCCATTCATTTGATACAATGTGGGAATGAGTTGCATCTGTGAAGTTAATAAATGACTGTCATTGTTAATTTTTAACACCGCAGATTGAGCCGCAATTGATCCATCAGGACGGCGTACCCACAGGAGAGTATTTCCCGTTGTCAGGTTATCAATTGCTTTTTGCATTCCCGTTTCTACGGGAACCATATCACTGTAAATTTCTACATCACGGGGAAAGCGATCAGCCAGATATTGGATATTTTGCTTTTGAGAATTCACTAAAATTTGCTGCATCCGCCAACTCGTCCAAACCGCCACACTACTCAATCCCGTAGCCGCAACAGCCGCAATTCCTACCGTTAATCGTACCTGTAGGGAAAAGGGGTCAAGTTTTTGCCAAACTTTGCCGATTGTGCTGGATAGATGGCTAGGTAATTTCATTAAAAAGCAACAGGCAAGAGGCAAGAGGTGAACGAATTTATATATAGCATTTCTCAGATGGGTGAGGTACATTGAAATTTTGCCCCACTTCCTAAAACCTAGAAATTTATACCTGATGAGTATGAGAACCGCTATAACTTGAAGGCAGGTAGAGAAGTAGGAAATTGATACTCAGTGTTTATCCTATTTATTTTAGGAAAAGAAGGCTGAAAAAAGATTATTTTCTTCTGATGTCACTATGAGTTTTCCCTGAGAGAATGATGGCTTTCTGTTAAAAATGAGAGAATCAGACCACACGGAATACATGGATGTAGGGATTAACTTATATTCAATCTGTAAATCTGTGTTCATCTATCCGTGAGTGTTTCCCATTTAGTTATTGTGTCAGTATGTCCCAAGTTTTTTTCTGGTATAATGGTAAATTAATTCAAAGTAACTGTATTGAACTGGCGATTGATGACCCTGGCTTGCTGTATGGAGCCATGGTGTTTACAACCTTGCGAGTGTATCAGCAGTCCCTAGCACACCCCCGAACGAGTTGGGAAAACCATTGTTTGCGCCTGCGTAACAGTTTAGAAACCTTGGGTTGGTCGTTACCGAATTGGGAACGCTTGCAGTACGGCGCAGAACAATTATTACCTGCGTTTCCAGTATTGAGAATGGTGATTTTTCCCGATGGACGAGAGTGGATTACGGGGCGATTTTTACCCGTCGATTTAATTGAACGCCAACACCAAGGGGTGACAGCATGGTTGGCAGATGTTCCGGAGTGTCGTCGTTCATTACCCACTCATAAAACAGGTAACTATTTAGGGGGATGGCTAGCACTTCAGAAAGCACAACAATTAGGTGCAAAGGAAGCGATTTTAGTTGATGATCGAGGTAGTTGGTTAGAAACGAGTACAGGTAATCTTTGGGGTTGGAAAGAGGGGTGCTGGTGGACACCCCCCATTGCAGCAGGAATTTTGCCAGGAGTGGTGCGATCGCAACTGATTCATTGGTTTCAGCAAAATGGATCGGTGGTTCAGGAATTACCTTGGGATAGAGACTTAGTAAAGGATTTTGAAGCGATCGCTTATACGAACAGCGTCATGGAAGTTATCCCCATTCATACTGTCCTCCAGTCACCTCAACCTCTCGTGTATCCGTTACTTTCCAAACCACTAGAACAGTTACGGAGTCTATTTTTATAGGTGTGGGGTGCGTGGAATAGCTTAATAGCTTTAGCCAAAATCCAAGATCGAATGACTCTTATTCTCTAATCCGAATCCGAACCCCCGATGACGGATAAATAACATCTGATCGCAAGAGTACTCTTCGGGTTGATCGAGGTGAATTAATAATCACTGGATCAACTAAAACTGAATCCGAAATGGTGGAATCAATAATCGTCGGATTAATTAGAGTGGAATTCCGAATTGTTCCCCTTATCGGTGTTCTGACTGGGTTGTCATAGCCGTAGTAATAGGAGGAGTTGTAGTTGGGGAAATAATCATAAGAAGAAAATGAACAAGGCTGTCCCGTAACCGTATTCATCGGAACAGGAGACGGAATTGGGCTACCATAAATTACCGTAGAACAAGAGGGCGACTGAATCACTACTGGATTAGCCGCAACGGGCATTATTCCTGATGTTACCCAAGCAAATCCTAGCGTCAAGGGAGTAAGAAGAGACGTTAACCCAGGTTGGGTAAAGATAGACGTTTTCAGCATAGTTTGACTTCAATATGAGTTGATAAAGGTAATTGAATATTTAAC
This sequence comes from Cyanobacteria bacterium UBA11370, assembly GCA_003486645.1. Classification (GTDB taxonomy): domain Bacteria; phylum Cyanobacteriota; class Cyanobacteriia; order Cyanobacteriales; family Coleofasciculaceae; genus UBA11370. The sequence continues at coordinate 29,191 of DNGI01000303.1, forward strand.
CGAGAATTTAGTTCCATCGAGCGATTGACCTCCTGCCTAGTAGCACAGCACAATGACAAGTAGTATGATATAAAACTTAAAACGTGAGTTCAGAAAATAAAGAACAATTCCGCATTGAGTACCAAGCCGGAAAAGCCGCTTTTGAACGGGGTGAGTATCGCACCTCTGTAAAACGTTTGGAAGCCGCTTGTGCTTTGATGAACCGTAACTCTCGGTTAGGGGGAGAGGCGCAAATGTGGTTAGTTACCGCTTACGAAGCAGCCGGACAAACCCCAGAAGCGATCGCACTTTGTCAGCAACTGAGTCGTCATCCCGATCCCGAAACTCGCAAACAAGGTAAACGCTTACTCTATATTTTACAAGCTCCTCAGCTCAAACGACCTGACGAATGGATGACAAAAATACCTGACTTAGGTGCGATCGCAGAAAGTGAACCCCAATATCGACGTGGGAGTAGTACTGCGAGTACCAGCAACTCAAGTCGCAAAGTCAAACCTGAACCTATCGATCTCAGTCAGGTCAATACCAAAGATAATCAATTTATCTGGGTGGCGCTGATTGCCCTTAGTCTGATACTGGGTGGTTTAATTTGGTTCGGGGTAAGCTAATAAGCTGTGTGTGCTTTTAAATTGCTCTGCGATCACCTTTGAAGATGCGCGTCTCAAACTTATACCCAGTTGCGTTAATACGTAGTACTTTCTTTCTCCC
>DNGI01000317.1:0-7919 GCA_003486645.1 Cyanobacteria bacterium UBA11370
CCCGCAAGGCAAGGGTTTTAAGACAGTCCGCGCAGGCGGACATCGTTTGTGTAGCCGCGATTTCCTTTTCAACAGGTACTTTGGCAAAAACGGGATGCTCCCCATGGCTAACTGTTTATCGCAATTAGCAATTAGCAATGAACAATTAGCAATTAGCAATCTCTTAGTTTATAACTAGCAACTTACGTTAATAACTAAAAGGGTATTTAACCATGGCAACAGGAATGTTGGTTAATGGCAAATGGACAAACGAACCCTATCAGCAAGACCCACAGGGACGATTTATGCGGAATCCGACCAAGTTTCGTAATTGGGTCAAAGCGGATGGTTCGACGGGTTTTAAACCGGAATCTGGGCGCTATCATTTATATGTTTCCCTCGCTTGTCCTTGGGCACATCGCACGCTAATTATGCGGAAATTGAAGGGGTTGGAGGCAGCAATTTCTGTTTCGATTGTTGACCCATTTATGGATGAGGATGGATGGGAGTTTTCGGATGCTCCGGGTTCTATTCCTGATAGGGTTAATAACGCTCGTTATTTACGCGAAATCTATGTCAAAGCTGACCCAAACTGCACCGGACGAGTGACAGTCCCTGTTCTGTGGGATAAGGAAACAGGTACGATTGTGAATAATGAATCCCGCGAAATTATTCGGATGTTTGATATTGAGTTTGAGGAGATTTCGCTCTCAAAGATCAGTTTTTACCCAGGCAGTTTGCGGGAGGAAATTGATAAAACAATAGATCAAATCTATCAACCGATTAATAATGGTGTTTATCGGGCGGGATTTGCGACAACTCAAGGTGCTTATGAGGAGGGGGTAACGGAACTGTTTAATGCGCTGGATCATTGGGAAAATGTGCTAGATAAACAGCGTTATTTGTGTGGCGATCGCATCACCGAAGCAGACTGGTGTATGTTCACGACTCTGTTACGTTTCGATCCGGTTTATTACGTTCATTTCAAGTGCAATCTCCGGCGAATTATCGATTATCCTAATTTGTGGAACTATCTCAAAGACCTCTATCAACAACCCGGAGTCAAGGAAACTTGCAACCTTGACCATATCAAGCAACATTATTATAAGAGTCACCCGCATATTAATCCAACCCGAATTATTCCTAAAGGCCCTACCATCAATTTCGATACGCCTCATAACCGGGAGCGGTAAGTAATATCAATTTATCCCTTTCCCTTTGCCCTTTAACTTTTTCCCATCTCCTCTATGTGTAGCCTTTGAAAAGGAAAATGGTATAAAAGGGGTGGGTTGATCCTAAATTGAGATAAGCATATTTTTATTGTCTTGTCAATAATTAGATATACAATTTTTGTAGGGATTGAGTCAGTTGTACGGTCGTAGAACGGGGGTAGTCTAGGAGACGACAATCAAAATTTATCAGTCGCTGCACGTTCAAAGTAGCTTACACGCCAATTGATCGGGACTTCCAGACCTAATGCTTTGATGCCAGGTTGCACTATGATTACAAATACATCCGAACAGACACGTCATCGAGAAGGAACCAGTAACGGATTACTGGTTGCGCGGAAATTAAAGGAAAAATCTCAAAATTACAAGAAATTGCTGGTAGAGGTGTTGAAGTGGACGGGAGGACAACCGTTCCTCACCCAGCAGTTGTGTAAACTCATCGCTAATGCGGAGGATTCACCTGGTATCGGTGCTGAAACGGCGTGGGTGGAGAATTTGGTGCGATCGCGCTGGATCGAAAATTGGGAGAATCGAGAGGAACTGGTGCATTTGCGGACGATACGGGATCAGCTTTTAAGACGCAAACACCGCAGTGTTAAACTACTGACGCTGTATCAACGAATTTTGCAGCAGGGTGAGATAGACGCGAATGACAGTGTAGAACAACGGGAACTACGACTGTTAGGGTTAGTCCTCAAGAATCAGGGCAAATTAAGGGTTCATAATCGAGTTTATGAATCCATTTTTAATCCAGTTTGGGTAAAAAATGCGTTAAAAACGATACAGTCTGAACTTGAACCCACGGATACGGAATTTCTGAAAACGTTAGCAGAATTAGAGAGAAAACTGCTAGTATCCCAGGTTAATATTCTATCAAAAGTAGAGAGTGAAGCGGAGGATCAAGGGTCAGCTCAAGCACTGTATGAAGTGCTGCGGGATGTTACGTCCAAAGTTGGCGAATTATTGGGTGCAGACCGTGCGACAATCTTTTTATTAAATGAGGAACGAACCGAACTTTGGTCGCTGGTGGCGGAGAATGAAGAAGGGGAGTTTTTAGATATTCAAGTGCGAGTTGGGGAAGGAATCGCGGGTCAGGTTGCTCAAAGTAAGAAGGTGATTCATATTGCTGAAAATGTTTATGATGACCCCCGTGCCACGTTAGTTAAGGAATACGACAGAAAGTATAATTATCACACTGAAAATATCTTAGCATTTCCCCTTTTAAATGAGAATCAAGAGGTTATTGCCGTTATCCAATTACTCAACAAATTGCAGGGTGATGGTCAACCGGGACTTAAACGCAAGGGGTTTACAACACTCGATTTGGAACGATTGGCTAAATGTGTAGTCCCCATTCGGCGGATTCTTGAAAGCTGCCAATCTTGTTACCAAGTGATGAAAAAATTGCGAGCAACCGCAGCATTGGTTGAAGCTACTCGTTCCTTGGATCAGATTAACTTAGATACGAAAGCAATTCTTCAGCGGGTGATGAATACGGCGAAGAAATTGATGAACGCCGATCGCAGTACCTTATGGTTAGTCGATAATGACCGAGGTGATTTGTGGACGGAACTTCCGGGACGAGGGGAAGTGCGATGTGATGTTGGGATTGGGTTTGCAGGTCAAGTGGCACAATCTCGTGAACCGATGATTATTCCCTTTGATTTATATGAAGATCCGAACGCTGGGAATGCCAAAAAAATTGACGAACAAACTCACTATCGTACTTGTAGTTTACTCTGTATGCCTGTAGTGAGTCCAGATGGGGAATTGCTCGGTGTTACTCAATTAGTGAATAAGCGTAAACCGGGGGATCATCCGGAGTATAACAAAGAAGATTGGCCGACGGTTCCCGATTATTTTAAAGCTAGCTTTGATAAGAATGACCGACAGTCCATGCAAGTTTTTAATGAACGGGTTGGCGTGATTCTCCAGTTTGTTAAGACTCATGAGACGCTGAAAAAGCTGGCACAAATTGAACCCAAAGAATCGGTTTATAACACATTAGCTATCCTCAGTAATTCGGTCGTGGATCAGAGTGATGAAGCACTCTACAATGCCATCTATCATGTGCTGAACTTTATGCAGGTATCCATTAGTAAGTTATTGGGTGCTGAACATACCACAATTTTTATGATGGATGCAGAAGAAATTGAATTTTGGTCACTGGTTGTAGAAACTCAAGGAAGTGATGCTCAAGAAATTCGCGTTTCTTCTACTCAGGGAATAACGGGTAAGATTGTCGAATCTAAGTCGGTCAAAGCGAGTAATAAACCGGGCAAATTAAATGACGTTTTAATCCATATTGGTCTAGATTCAGAGACGATTAATAACGTTCATAATCTCTTGTTATTCCCGATTGTGGATTCCAAACGCAATATAATCGGAATTGTGCGAGCGTTTAATAAATTACAGTCTCCGATTGTCGTAGGTATTCCTTTATCCGAACAAATTGACCCCCAAGGATTTACTCAAACCGATGCTGATAAATTAAAGCAACGGACTAATTCGATTTTGCCAATTCTGCAAGGATGTCAGGCATTCCATCGAGAAATCCGCACGATTCAAGAACAACGAAAAGCCATTGATCCACTCTATAAAGCCATTAGTTTAGTGAGTCAAAGCAGTGGTGGGAATGCGGAAGAAATGATCCAAGCGGTGATGGAAGCGGCAAAACAACTTACGAATGCCGATCGCACAACCCTGTGGTTAGTTGATCGTAAAGCGAACGAATTGTGGACGAAAATACCCCAAGCGGATGGTTCCTTAATGGAAACACGAGTCCCGATGGGAGAAGGGTTTGCAGGTAAGGTTGCTGAAACCGTTCAACCCCTAAATATTGCCTTTGATTTGTATGATCATCCCGAATCTTATATGGCGCGACAAACGGATGAGAAAACCCGTTATCGCACGTGTAGTCTTCTCTGTATGCCTGTTTTAAGTTGTGATGGGGAGTTGTTGGCTGTTACCCAATTAGTCAATAAACGCACACCTGATGATTTGAGTGACTATGATCCGGCTGATTGGCCTACAGTTCCCGATTATTTTAAAGCCAGTTTTGATGAAAATGATCAGCGGGATATGGAGATATTTAATAATCAAGTTGCTGTAGTTTTACCAGGAGTCATGAGTTAAAATTTTGTTAGCGCGGCGGGACGTAGTGCATTTTGAGATGAAGAGAAAGCTCGTTTTTTAACAAAGTGTATTAGTTGCTAAATAACTGAGCTAATTCTTCATTCGATGTACCTAGAATTCTAGCTAATCGGTTGAGTTCAGTATCGGTAAAGCCATCCCGCATCTCCGTCAACTCCTCAACAGTTTTACCCAGAATTCGGGACAGGGGTTTTAGCTGTTCATCAGTAACGTCTTTACCCTGAAAAATATTTTTAAGTTCTTGAGGTGCCAATTTATAAGAATAGCAAAAACGCACAAATTCCCGATTACTGACATCGAGTTCTTGTTGTCGTTCCCGGAGTAAGAAGGCGATCGCGCGGGTTCCATGTTCCGGACGTTTTGCCTTTTCTAGATAGTGCTTCATGCGTCGATTGATCTGATTGGCGTTCCCCCCGGTTTGCCTAATCAAGTCTAAACACGCTAACTTAAAAGCTTTATAGACTGTTTCATTATCTTCGTGTAGTTTCTCATGTTCGTTAAACGTTTCGACAATTTTAGCGGCAAATTCCGGCGTACAAAATCCCACCTCCATATCTTCATAAGAAATGGCAATATAGGAGCGATAGTGGTTTAGATGCAAACGTAACGGTTGATTATTTCGTGGCATAAATCCAACGTTTTAGCCTAATGCTATGGTATGAACGTTATGTGACCAATTTTGCCAAAATCTAGCTCCTAGGGGTAGTCGCATAGAATGCAAAAATCAATATTATACCTTTTCAGGCAAAAAGTCTGAATTTGGTTGGTTGTTGGTTGTTGGTTGTTGGTTGTCTGTTTTTATTAGTTATTGCAATGACGCTTTTATCCTACACCTGAAACTTGTAGAATGACCTTACTCCCGCCTCACCCGGAAACTATGTAGTGCGACTCTTCCCCCACTCCCCACTCCCCACTCCCCACTCCCTACTTAACCACAGACGTGTTGCAAAGTTGTCATAAAATTAGGGTAAGAGATGGCAGCAGCTTCGGCACGGTGGATGGTGGTTGTATGGGTAGCATTGAGGGCAGCAATGGCAAGACTCATGGCAATTCGGTGATCCGTATAACTGTCTACGTCTGTACCCGTTAAAGGGGTTCCACCGCTAATTTCTAAACCATCCGATAATTCAGTAATCTGGGCCCCCATGCGGTTGAGTTGGGATGCCATAACCGCAAGGCGATCGCTTTCCTTGACTCGCAATTCCGCTGCATCCCGAATTATAGTCGTTCCTTCGGCAAAAATAGCCGCAACTGCCAAAATTGGAATTTCATCAATCAAGCGTGGAATTAAATCTCCTTCTATTGTGCAAGCTTTAAGCCGTCCGTGGCGTACCCGCAAGTCAGCAACAGGTTCTCCGGCAATAATACGCTGATGTTCTAAGGTTATATCCGCCCCCATCATTTCCAGGGCATCTAAAATACCGATACGAGTCGGATTAACACCGACATTTTCAATTAATAAGTCTGAATCGGGTACAATCGCCCCTGCCACTAACCAAAACGCCGCCGAACTAATATCGCCAGGAACAATAACCGTTTGCCCTTGGAGTTGCGCTGAACCGATAACGGTGACGCTGTTCGTTTCCGGGTCAATTCTGAGTTTAGCACCAAACGCTTGCAGCATTCGTTCGCTGTGGTCGCGGGAAAGGGCAGGTTCCGTTACGGTGGTTTCTCCCTCTACCATTAAACCCGCTAGCAAGATGCAGGATTTGACTTGGGCGGAGGCGATGGGAGAATAGTAATGAATCGGCTTTAATGACTGTCCTTGAATCGCTAGAGGCGCTAGTGAGTTCCCCTTACGTCCCCAAATTTGCGCCCCCATTTGTTGTAAGGGTTGAACCACACGAGACATGGGACGCGATCGCAAAGAACTATCTCCGGTGACAGTAAAAAATCGTCCGGGATGAGAGGCAAGAAGTCCTAACATTAACCGTAGCGTAGTTCCAGAGTTACCTGCATTGAGGATATCAAAGGGTTCTTGTAACTGGCCCAATCCTACACCGTTTACGGTCACGAATTCTGAATTGAGTTCAGAAATTTGTGCCCCCATTGCTTGGAAACAACTAGCGGTACTACGAGGATCTTCTCCTAAGAGTAATCCTTGAATACGAGTTTCACCTTCGGCGATCGCACCTAACATTAAAGCGCGATGGGAGATGGATTTATCGCCGGGAATTTGGATATTTCCTTTTAAGCTTAATCCGGATATCGGTCTGTGAATGATTAAATTTTGCTCATTTTCAGTACTTTTTAGCGTGATGGCGGTAGATGGCATGGAGATGCTGTCGTAATAGGACGATGTTTGATTTTATCAAAGATACTCGGCTGTTGTACCAATAAAATTGGATTGGGCGGACAGGTAAGATATCTAGCCCTGCCTAAAATAGAGTTGTAGATTTAGGATATTATCATGATTTTCATCAATCCCAAAATCGATTTCGCCTTTAAAAAAATCTTTGGTTCTGAGCAAAGTAAGGATATTCTCATCAGTTTTTTAAATGCCCTACTTTATCAGGCACGTCCAGTGATTGAAGACTTAGAAATTCTCAATCCTTATTTAGCACCAAGAATCCGAGGGATGAAAGATACTTACTTAGATGTTAAGGCTAAACTCCAAGATGGGACAACTGTCATTATCGAGATGCAAGTGTTAAATGTAGAAGGATTTGAGAAGCGGATTTTGTATAATGCTGCCAAAGCCTATTCCCTTCAACTTGATAGTGGTGAAGGCTACACGTTATTAGAACCCGTGGTTGCTTTGACAATTGTAGATTTTGAGATGTTTGAAAATTGGGATAAGGTCATTTCGCGGTTTGTACTGAAGGAAAAAGAGTATCTGGTTGATTATCTGATTTATGACATTGAGTTAGTATTTGTGGAATTGCCTAAATTTAAGAAGGAGTTAGAAGAGTTAGAAACAATTACGGATAAGTGGATCTATTTTCTCAAAAATGCTAGGCGTTTGGATACCGTCCCAGAAACGATGGAGGAGGTTCCGGAAATTAAGAAAGCATTTGTCGTGGCAAATCAAGCGAATTTAACTCGTGAAGAATTGGAAGATTTGGAAAAAGGGCAAATTTGGATACACGATCAACGCAATGCAATTACAAAAGCCGTTAAGCAAGCCGTTAAGCAAGCCGCTAAGCAAGCAGCTAAGGAAAAAGCAGTTGAAATTGCTCACGGATTGCTTGATATTTTAGACGAGGAAACAATTAGTAAAACGACGGGATTAAGTATAGAGGAGATACAGCGATTGAAGAGTAACTCCAATGTTGAAGATCCGGATTAAAACTGGGATGCGATCGCTTAGAAGATCAATCTTGGCAGCGGATTTGATAACAGATGTAACGGATATAACGGAAGAGTGATTGGCAGCGGATTTGATAACAGATGTAACGGATATAACGGAAGAGTAATTGGCACCGGATTTGATAACAGATGTAACGGATATAACGGAAGAGCGATCGATACGAAGTAAAATCCTTGCAACCACCGATACCCCATCCGCTACATCCGCTACACCCATCCGTTGCCACCGATACCCCATCCGCTACATCC
>DNGI01000317.1:8134-21611 GCA_003486645.1 Cyanobacteria bacterium UBA11370
CCCCATCCGCTACATCCGTTACACCCATCCGTTGCCACTGATACCCCATCCGCTACATCCGTTACACCCATCCGTTGCCACCGATCACCCATCCGTTACATCCGTTACACCCATCCGTTGCCAAGTTAGTGCATTTAAAGATTCCTAAAAATCAATAGCCAGAGAATAAAAGAGTTGATGAAGTTCCAGAATTTTTGTAGCTGCGACTATAAAACTCAAGTAAAAATCGTAAAGACAGGCGTATGTGTTTTACAAATAACGAAGGAATAAAAATTTATGGATATTACGATTCGTCAGTTAACCAACAACGATACGGGTGACATTAACCCTCAAATTTCCGGCAACAACGTTGTTTGGCAGGGCAATGGTGGCATCTTCCTCTACAATGGCAGCAATACTATTAATTTATCAACTAATAATACCCTCTACGACGACTCCCCCAAACTTTCAGGGAATAATGTCGTCTGGCGGGGTGAAACTGGTACAAGTTTTGAAATCTTTCTCTACAACGGTAGCCAAACAATTCAATTAACGGATAACACCAGCGATGATAAAGAAGTTCAAATTTCAGGTAATAGGATAATTTGGCATGGCTGGGATGGAACCAGTTCTCAGATCTACCTACACAATAACGGCAATACGATTAAGCTGTCTAACCCTAATTTCGATAATTATTTCCCTCAAATCTCTGGCAATAAAGTCGTGTGGGAAGCGTCTCCCCAGGATGATACGAATGCCAACACTGAGACAGATACTGAAATTTTCTTGTACGACGGCAGCCAAATTATCCAATTAACTGATAATAATACAAATGATAGCCTGCCTCAAATTTCAGGTAATAATGTCGTTTGGCGAGGATTTGATGGTGATGATGATGAAATTTATCTGTATAACGGTAGCACAACTATCCAACTCACCGATAACAATCTAGCGGATAAAGATCCTCAAGTTTCTGGGAACAAAGTTATTTGGCAAGGGTTTGATGGGAATGATACGGAAATTTTCTTCTACAATGGCAGTAAAGTTATTCAGTTAACGAATAATAATTATGAAGATCAGCAACCTCAACTCTCTGGAACGAATGTGATTTGGCGGGGATTTGACGGTCATGATACGGAAATTTATCTGTATAACGGGAGTAGCACTATCAACCTTTCTAATAATACTGCCGATGATTTTAACCCTAAAATATCGGGTAATAATGTAACGTGGGAAAGTGCTACACCGGGTAATAACAGTGAGGTTTTTCTAGCTACACTTCCGATTTGGTCTGCTGTTACTACGACCCTGCAAGCAACTTTAGCAAATCTAATCTTAACAGGCACAAGCAATATTAATGGCACGGGAAATACTCTCAATAATCGGATCACGGGTAATAGTGGAAATAATATCTTGAATGGGTTAGCAGGGAACGATACTCTCATCGGGCTAGCAGGCAATGATACCCTTAATGGAGGCGCAGGTAATGATAGTCTGACTGGCGGCGCAGGCAATGATATTCTCGTTGGAGATTTAGGCAATGATCAACTGATTGGTAGTGCAGGAAGCGATCGCATCACCGGGGGTGCGGGTGTTGATTCGTTTTACTTCTACCGCAAAACTGAAGGAGTTGATACGATTACTGATTTTCGAGTTATTGATGATACCATTTACGTTTCCAAAGCGGGTTTTGGTGGCGGTTTAACCAGTGGAAAAGCAATTACATCAGGTCAATTTAGGTTAGGGTCTAGTGCAGGGGATAGTAGCGATCGCTTCATTTACAATAAGACGACAGGTGCTTTATTCTTTGATACTGATGGGACAGGGATCTCAAAGCAAATTCAAATTGCTCAGTTATCGACTGGGTTAGCAATGACGAATCAGGATATTGCCGTTTTTGCCTAATTTGAATAGGGGGAGTGGGGAATAGAGAATTTAGGATAATTCCACTAATCCCCTAATTTGTCTCGTTCTAAAAACCCAGTTTCTCTAAAACAGGTTGTGTCGAAACAATATGTTTACTTAAACCTAACTGCTTCGGACTAATTCCCAGTGCGAGAGAAACTAATTGAGGTAAATGTAACACGGGCAATCCTAACTTATTTCCGATTACTTTTTCGACTTCGGGTTGACGGGAATCTAAGTTAAGATGGCATAAAGGGCAAGGTGTAACTAAACAATCAGCCCCGGCATCAATGGCTTCTTGAATATGGGTTCCCGCCATTTGAAAGGATTGTTTAGTAGCATAACTCGAAATAGGCCAACCACAACACTGAGTTCGCCCTCGATAATAAATTGGTGTTGCACCAATTGCCCGAAATATATTTTCCATCGCTTCGGGTTGGAATGGGTTATCATAGGGCATAGTTTTCTGTGCCCTTAATAAATAACACCCATAAAACGCAGCACATTTGAGTCCAGAAAGTTTCCGAGTAACCCGTGCTTGTAACGCTTCTATGCCATAATCTGCGACTAAAGCCCATAGTAAATGTTTAACTTCGGTGCTACCTTGATAAGGAGAACAGCCTTCTTTTTTGAGCAAACGATTAACCTGTTCAACATAAGTCGAATCTGTCTGTTGCAATTCTTTTAACCGCTCATCTACATGACCGATGACTCCCTGACAGGTACTACAATGGGTTAATAGCGGTAGATTCAATTCCTCGGCTAGGGCGATATTGCGGGCATTTACGGTATCTTCTAAGAGTTGGGAATCTTCTTTAAACGTGCCAGAACCGCAACAGGAAGCTTTTTTTAGTTCAACAAGTTCAATTCCCAATGCTTGGGTTAGTGCTGCTGTAGAGATGTAAAGTTCCCGACAAGCGCCTTGGGCGACACAACCGGGAAAGTAAGCATATTTTAGAGTTTGAGATGGCATAGCTATTGATCAGGATTGTGAGGGTAAATTCCTCCCATTGCTAATCCTAACGGATAAAATTGCTCCCCCTCTCTCCCCCTCCTTTTTTCAGCAGGAACTAACGCAAATTCTCCCTTGATTTGTTTTTAATCCATAATTACAGCGTCCACGTTGATTAAAGAATCTCCGTGTCTTTAGACCGGAGAGTGTCAATCTTCCAACACTTCCACCACATCATCAATCATTACATCAAACACACGAGCTAATTTCTGCAAAGCCGTATAATCTACAGTCGCCAGCTTGGAAGAATGAGCGTAGCTTCTCACTGTACTATAAGGAATTCCTGAGCGTTCGGAAACGTCTTTAAGCGTCCAACCTTTTTCAGCAGCTAGTTCCCGAACTCGCAGCCTAATTAACCCCATCTTATAATTGACAAGTGATACGAACGTATCATTTACTATAAAATATCAAAAGAAGCGATCGCCCTAGTGCCCGAAAACTGTTAGAGCGATCGCCTTTCCTAATATATCCCATAAACGGGGACTGATACCTCGATAATACCAATTACCCTGAGCCTAATAGAAATTGAGCTTTTTGAAGATTATTTCGAGCCTCAGTATAAGTAGGATCTAATTCTATCGCGGCTTGAAACTCAGCGATCGCTTCCTTCAATTTGCCTAACTTTGCTAATACTACACCTGCATTATTATGAGCTAAGGTATGAGCGCTGGCAGGTTTTCCTAATTGTTCGGGTTGCATTAGTGCTTGCCGATAAATATCGAGTGCTTCTGTTAGTTTGCCCTCATCTTCCAGCACCTTCCCTAAATTATTATAAGCATAGGTGTACTTAGGGTCAATTTCTAGGACTTTTTTGTAGGTTGCCAATGCCTCAGAACGATTTCCCACCTCTAATAAAGCATTTCCCAAACTCGTGTAAATGACAGGATTATGGGGTTCAAGTTGTAAGAGTTTCCGGTAAATAGCGATCGCTTCCAACTGCTTCCCTTGACTCATCAGTACAAGAGCTAGATTATGATAAGCGATAGCATTTGTTGGATCGGTTTCAATAATTCGGTGATAGGTGGCGATCGCATCTGATAATTGCAGTGAATCTTTACGTCCATTTCCGATAGAATTATAAGCAAAGTCGTAGTTTACAGCGCGATCAAATCGATTTATTAAATCCGCCACAATTCGGGGGTCATTGGTTCTTAATCCTACTTCTCGCTCAATACTTTGACTCCCCCAAGTCAAGAGATCATGACTGCCTAACATCGCAAACGAACCTATCGCTTTAGTAGAAACAGAACTCAGAGAGACTAAAAACTTTTCATGAGTTAAGAGTAATTTTAATCGAAATTTCCCTGGATATTGTCGCTCCAATTCCTCTAACTCTGGCAATGCCTCATACTTCCAATTTTCATTGTTATTAGCCATAGTTGTAAGTAACTGCTGACGGCTAATTATCGCGGGTTCACTTAATCCCGTATCCCGGAAATTACCCCACCCAATATCAATACTAACCTGACGATCCAGAGCCTGACTAAATCCTTGCAAAACTTCACTATCAATACTAGATTGGGTTAACCAAGGACTAACAATAATCAACCGTTCCTGAGTCGTTTCTAACGCTTCCAGCAATACCGCACGACTAGCTGGACGATCCATGACTAATTCATAATCATAAGGTTTAATCCGTTCTAAATGTTGATTAATTTGAATTGCCCAACTGCGTGCAGATTGTTCAACTTGAGCAGTAACTAACCGATTAATATCCTTCGATAGGGTTTCCTGTAATTCTTCCGATTTTTGGGTATTCGTCTGGATTTTAACCTCTTGATGTAAGGATTCTACCACAGACCGCACATCCGCCACAATAGAATCGGTTTGCTGTTGATAAAGTTCTTGCGTTAGCGCAGCTTTCCGAAGAAATTGCTGTCGGTTAATAATATCAAAAACTACCGCCAACGTTAGAGGAACAGTCAAACCCACATAAACAAATTGCTGGGAAACAGCAGCAGCGACTATTCCCACTGCGGAACCAGCAAGGGAAACATACTCAGCAATTTCTAACCAATGCCGTTTCTTAACGTATCCCATTCTTTAACTTGATCGATTTGGGATTTATTTTATTTATAGAACAAAAACCCCCACTGGAGAGTTTTAAGTTTTGAGTTAATACTTAAGATTATCTAACACAAGTTTTTCCCCCTACCCCCCACTTCCCATTCTCCACTCCTCACTTCCCACTCCCCAATTAACTTACCAAGGACTACCAATCAAAGTAAAGGCACTCCAGTAATAAGGATGGGTAAGTTTCCGTTCTGAAAGATTAGCGAGTTCTGGGGGTAAAGAAATAGTACCATTAGGAGTGACAAGCTGCCCATTTTTTAGTTGTACCTCACCTCGAATCATGGCTAATTGTGCCTGCCGCAGCGCTTCAGCTTTTATAGGCGCTTTTTGCAATTGCTGGTAAAACTCAGTCATTAATCCCAGAGTTCCTTCATCACTGACGTACCAGAGACTTCCCAGCGCTGATTTTACTCCCGCTTGCACCGCTAATCCTGTAAATCCTAACTCCGCTTCCTCATCTCCGAGTGCAGTACGACAAGCACTTAAAACCATCAGTTCAACAGGCGGGTTATTTAACCCTAAGTCTCGCAACTGATCGAGTTTCAGTTTAGTATCTTCAAATTGGATATAAGACTCACTGAGTTTGCCGGGTTTAAATTCGCCGTGAGTAGCTAAATGAATGATCCCAAAAGGTTGAGATGCGCGTGCTTCTTTAAAATTTTCTAGGGTAAATGTTTCGTTGAGAAAATATTTGCCTTGCCATATTTGATTAACAATTACAGATAATTCTACGGGAACAGAAGGTAAGGGATTTAGATTTGGATCACTAAATTGAGACGCTCCCATGGCTAAAACTTGTAGGTTTCTCACATCAACATAGCGAGTATCAGTGAGAGAAAGACTGGGCATAAAACCAATACTATAGCGTTCTACAATATATCCGGTATCATCATGTAAAGCAGCCATGGGTAAGGATCGTAAACCTGCATCCATCACGAACGCAAGATTATTAATGTTTTGAGCTTGTAAATCTTTTTCCAGTGGAGCAATTAACCATTGATAAAGCTGCTTACTGGGAGTAAGATAGTCACGGGGAATGCGAATATCGGTAACATTTCGGCGGAATTGTTGAGCGACTTGCAAAACTTTTCCTCGCGTTGCTCCTGCTATCCGGTGGCGAATAGGTTGACCTTCTGAAGTCACTATTATTAATTCTAATTGGTCAGTATTTTGAGGGGATAAACTTAGTTCTGATTGGGGTTTTAAGTTAGTATCTGTGGTTTGAGAAGAAATCGTAGTTGGGACAAAAACAGCATAAATTATGGCAGGTTTAACCCCAGTTGCTTGTTCAATTTGGTGGAGGGTATTCTGGGCTTGTGTGAGGGGAACAGTAGAGGTATCGCTGATGCTTAAATAGTTTTCAAAGGTATCCGTAACCTTTTCGTCTAGTTGTGCTATTTGTTGCTCT
This sequence comes from Cyanobacteria bacterium UBA11370, assembly GCA_003486645.1. Taxonomy (GTDB): domain Bacteria; phylum Cyanobacteriota; class Cyanobacteriia; order Cyanobacteriales; family Coleofasciculaceae; genus UBA11370. Next base: position 14,512 of record DNGI01000317.1, read on the forward strand.
GTAACTTTTGTGGTGGTTGCGGTAGCTGTGGAAATTATTACATCTTCTTCTAATGGTTTTTCGATTTCTTCTTGGGGGGGTTCGCTAACCTTAATAGGTGGATTAATATCAACAGAATTAATGGGTGAATCAACGCTAATAATCTGAATATTGCCTTGGATATGGCTGAACGGAAACGATTGGAATGAATCAATTGTAAAATCGCCAGTGCTAATCGATCCTGCTGTACCATTGGTCGTTGGATTGCCAACGTTAAAGGAAGTTTCTCCGTTTCCGCCATGGCGGATAATAATGTCTCCTCCACCATTACCCCCAGCCGTTGAGAGGCTCACTTCTCTACCGTTATTGTCTGTAAACGTTCCGGTGCTTCGGAAAAATTGACCTGCGGTAATATCAACATTACCACCTCTGCCACGACTGCCACCTTGAGCATTAATTGAGGTTACTTGAATGTCACCAATGGGGTCGAGTGTAATATTACCACCATCGCCGATATTACCACTACTATTAATTCTACCAGTCTTAATAGCAGTCGCTGCATTGATGAAGATGTTACCGCCGCTATTTCCAGAACTATTAAGATTGCCTGTAGATACAGCTCCCCTGTTACTAATTAAGGTAATGTCTCGACCTGGATTAATGATAGTGCCGATAGAAATACTTTGATTAGCAAACAAGGTAATTGTTGCATCATCTGTCCCGATAATAGTACCCCCTGTCGTATTAATAGAGCCAGCAGGCGATCGCCATGTTACAGGATCTTTGAATATTACATTACCAGCTAGAGTAATTGCTGTGTCCTGATTCCTACTGCCGATTAGAATATCCGTAAAGCCATTTTGTAGTAAATTTAACTCTGTTGTGCTTAAATCTAAACGACTGCTACTACCACTATCATTCCCACCAATTTGAATCGCTTGGGTTGGGTTGAAGGGTCGAATCAATAAGTTTCGTGTACCCGATATATTCCCATTAAAATCAATTTCATTTCCAATTAGAGTCAGATCACCTGCTCCACCATCAATGTTACTCCTAAGACTTACACCATTACGGAAGAGAAAGATGTCATTGGTGTTACCTCCTCTGAGGTTAGCGAAGTTACGAAAGTTGACGCTGCGATTGATTGTGCCACTATTTGTATCTGTAAGATTCCAGATATTAGTATTATTGGTTCCTACTAAAGTACTGCCACGATTGCCAATTACATCTTCAATATTTCGGAACCCCCAAGTGGATAGATTTACGGTAATTGGGGAGGAGTTTCTTGAATAGTCAACAGTGTCAGTTCCCGCACCGCCGTCGATAATACTGCTCAGGGTAGCGTTGTTAGTAAAAACGAAGGTATCATTGGCAGTACCACCCGTTAAATTTTCAATATTTCTAAATGTTAAACCCTTGGGGAAAAGACGATTGGCGATATTACCTTGGTTAGTCCCTGTGAGAGTCCAAATAGTGTTTTGATTGGAGCCGACAAGGGTTGAACCACCAGCAATATTAACGGTGCGATCGAAGGTACGTCCGTCTTTGAGAATCACTGTTCCTGTGCTATAAAATAGACCCATTCTGATGGTAGTCAAGCTACTATCTAAGGCAGCGATATCGGTATCTAGGAAGTCTAGAGTGTTTGTCCCGGAGTCAGTGGTATCACCAATTTGAATAGTTTGATTGATGGTTGAAGGTTGTAACTCAATTTCTCCACCCTTGACTGAGTTTGCTCCGCCAACCAAGTTAATTTCATTCCCTCTGAGTCTTATATTGCCGCTATTTCTAAAACCTAATGAATTAATTCTACCTGTAGTCAGATTGTTAGCCGCACTAAGGTAGATTGAACCACCGTTACCATTCGTAGAAGTTGCGTTTATATTGCCTGCGGTTGTATTAATCGATCCACGATAGCTAGTCAGGCGAATGTCACCAGCCGATCCAGTTCCTCCACTATCTACATAAGACCCTAGTTGAGCTGTGGTAATATCCTGAGCTGCATAAAGACTAATATCTCCGCCATTCCCTCCACCATTCCCGGTACGAGCAATAAGAGAACCTGCCAAAGTATTAATAGATCCGCCAGTACTGTTGATGCTAATAATTCCTGAATTCCTGGCATTTCCACCCCCTCCTACATCTATTGTTGCTGTAGTAATATCTCCTGTTGCTCTCAGACGAACATCCCCACCATCGCCAGGTTCAGGAGTACTTGTCGTTGATAATCTGCCTCCACTAGTATCAATCGTACCAAAAGTAAAAATCTCAATATCTCCACCACCCTCAATAGCTGTAGTGTCGATATCGGCATTGATCGCTACACGATTCCCAGCTTTGAGAGTTAGATCGTTACCCTCCGTTTCAATTTGTCCATTAACAACAATACTACCCCTCAACAGAGAAGTTAAAGTAACAGGATCTTTAAATGTAATACCCCTATTATCAACCGTAATTACACCGCTACTGTTATACCTGCCAATCGTAATGTCTCTAAAGTTACCTTGCAGTATGTCTAACTTATCTGTGGATAGATCCAGTGCTGAAGTCGAACTATTGCCACCAACATTAATATCTAAACTAGGTGTTAGAGGTTGTAACAAAAGTGAACCGCTACTGCTGATAGTTACCAAGGAAGATTCAAAGCCAATTTCATCAGCCGTAAGACTAATATCACCATCGGTTGAAGTGATATCTGTAACTACGTTATAAATGCCATCACTAACCCCAAAACTTCCATTCCCTCCCTTCCCAATCAGATTAATATCCCCGGTGGTGGATGTGATACTACCCCCTTCAACAAAGATGCCATTACCGCCACTAGCATTAGGAGCAGTACTATTTCCACCTGTCCCAATCAGAGTGATATCACCCCCCATTGAATTGATGCTATTGTCGTTAAGAGTTTGGACAAAAATACCATCACCACCGCTGTTAGAACTATTGTTTCCTCCTGTACCAGTCAGCCTAATATCACCCCCCATTGAGGCAATGCTGCTATCAACTATACGGATTCCAGTAGTACCAGAGTCACGACCTGTCCCCGTCAGGGTAATATCGCCTCCCCCTGAATTAATCGTACTGTTTTCTATAGAAATAGCTGAACTAACATTTCCAGCAATACCTCTACCATTAATAGTCCCGCCACCTGTTTCAATCAGGGTATTGAAGAACATCAATCGACCATTACCATTATTATCAATATCTGTATTAAATTGCAGGTTGAGTGAATCGCTACCTGGATTACTATCCTTGATGTCAGAGTTGATTACAATACCGCCCTGAGCGTTAAAAATTAACGTATTATCAAGTCCTGTTCCATCAAAATCAAGCTGTGCATTCAGGGAAATAGAACCAAATTCGACTCCTCCACTTCCTGTCTGAACAGTGACAGTTTTATTTCCTCCCCTCAAAGCATTTCGGAGTAAGTCAACACCAAGCTGAGAACTATTTCCTATAGAGCTAAAAGGATTAGTAGGGTTAATATTACTATTACCACTACCTGCCACAATCTCAATATCAAAAGGATCGATCAGCCACTCCCCACCACGACCAGAAATTGCACTGACATCTGGAGCCGTGGTAATATTAAAAGACTCAAGACCGCTAGTTTCAACGAAGCCACCCTTCCCATAAATTGACCCACCACGGGCACTAATTTGTCCATGACTATCAGTGCTTTGATCTGCCCAAACGATGACCTTGCCCCCATCACCTTGAGTCAGCGCATCTGCATTAATCTCTGAATCTGCACTAACATAGGTAACATCTGCATTCGGTACTATATCCTGACCGTTATATCCTCCTCCAACTCGTACAGTACCACCGCCGTTACGACCAGACGCATTAATAGTGGCATCAATTACACCAACCGTTTCACCTAAAACATTAACATTTCCTCCAACTTTTCCGGGTAATGAATTAGAAGTATTGAGAGTACCGGAGGCGATCGCAACTCCCGCTTGATTGGGAATAATCACACCCGAATCCGTTAATTGTACTTCACTATTTGAAGTTACATTCACTCCGGTTTGAACATTGGCTAATCCTGAACCCGTTAACAATCTCGGTAAATCTTGAGGACTAAAAGGTGTCTGTGTATCTAAAGGTTGAATTTCTAAACTCAGTAAAGAACCCGCTTGACTAATTCGCACTAAATTTGAACCCGGTACAGCCGCAATTGTAATTGTTCCTCCAGGTGCATTAATTGTCCCAGTATTAATAACAGAACCACCCAGTAAGGTTAGATCATGACCTTCTGTTACTCCTAACTCTCCAGCATTAATAATTGCTCCAGCTTGGGCTACTCCAAAGGCAAACTGATTAGGATTACCTACTAATTCACGGTACTGATTAGAACCAAACGCATTAAACCCACGATTATTATTAAACCCGATTTGAGTAGCCGTCGTTGCCATAAAATCAGCCGGAACATTTAAACTCGCATTCGCCCCAAAAACAATCCCAGCCGGATTCATTAAATATAAATTAGAATTCCCCCCCGTTACCTGAATCAAGCCATTAATAATTGAAGCATCACCTCCAACCACTCGCCCTAAGATATTCTGAATTTGGGGATTGGACAAAAAGTTAGCAATCTCACCTTGAGAAAGTCCAAATTTTTCAAAACTCTGAAAGAGATTCGCCCCATCTCTAGATAAACTTCCGCCTTTGATATTAAAGCGATTCCCTTGGCGCTCAATAATTGTCCCTGTCCCATCATTAGCGCGAGTAATCGGTTGTGCTAGAGTAGGAGAAGCAGCAAGAAGCAATCCTAGACTACAGAAAATATTTGTAGCCAGAGAAAAATTGACAAAGAATAAACGAAAATTTAATCTCCAAGATCTCATCGGCATATGCCCCCCTGAGCCTAATGGCTGATAATTGCCCATTCTCTCTAATCTTTCTATAACAAAAAATCAGAAATAATGAGAGAAACTATAAAAAAATTAATGATATTGGGTGTTGGGTGTTGGGTGTTTGCCAGGAGTAAAAAGCAACAAACAACAAACAACTAACAACAAATAACAAACAACTAACGACATTCCCCAGCTACTGGAGGTTGAGTTTTAACCTCAAAATTTTTATAACCTGCCGTACTCAACAATTGCGATACAGCCAAGTGTGCCCGATCATTCGCTTCTTGTAAAACACCCTGATTGCAAGCCGTAAATACAATTTTTTTCAACGTTTCTTGTTGCGCTAACATTTGCAACTGAGGGGCTGTATCGGGTCCTAAACCTAAGAAACCACGATTGTAATCATAAACTTGGGAACGATTCACATCAATCTTGCTATCTAAAATCCGAGGCGGCGGTAATTGAAGCTGAATCGTATCATTAATAACCTGTACATTATTGGGGGTTAATTCTTCCAAATCAACCCCAGCCCGTACCTCACCATAGGCAATATAAAGTAATGTAGTTGTCGCCACTGGATAGCCGCCTAACGTTCTATCTTGACGAGTCGGAACGACTGCTTCCATGGTAAAAATAGCCGTCGTTAGTTCACTCGCACCCCGCACTTGACGGACAATAATAGAGCGTATATCAACCTCTGGTTCAGGTTGTGGATTCGTGAAGATTGCCTGCAATTGTTCCACGAAACGAGATCCCGTTCGCAATATACCAATACCAAAAATTAGTGCAATCATCACCATCCCGCCTGTCGTCATCAGCATCAGGTTTCTGAACAGCCTCGATGTCAGGAGGCTAATTTTATATTTCTGAAACTGATTATTCATAGACTTACTCCTTGAAGTCGGGTGTGGGATGTAGGGGTGTGCACTTTTAATGACCATTAGCTTATCACCTACCTCTGAAGACATAGGCAAATGCAAGCTTTTCCTGTAAAAATCCTTTCAAGAGAGTTGCTCATTGCCGCAATTCTTCTCTCGTTACGCTAACACGATCGCATGATAGCAGTGTGCTGAACTTCGTTTCCCCTTCGCTAACACGCGATCGCAAGCCTAGTTGATTTGACTATAGAGTATGCCCTATGAATTCCAACCTAAACCGCCATCAACCCAAACTCACACCAAAACCTAAAACGTCCCATCCCCCACACCCTAGTTTCAGATTCAGCAAACCCGTGAGACAATTATTGCTTAGTACTGTTATCCTGACTCTGGGATTAGGAACATTACCAGTACAAGCTCAGATCTCCGATCCTCAAGTGGGGGCTTTAGTGGAAGCGTTACGCCTCGCCGCACCCCAAACAGGTACTGAAAACGATGGACTGTATAGTGATTGGCAAATCAAACCCGACAATATCCCCCGTTGGTCTAAACAATGTACCGGACGGGAACTCACCCCCGCTGATTTTGAAGCAAGCCCGGTTACAGCTCGTGCTATTCTAGTTTGTGTGATGGGAGATGTTCTGCGGGAACAGTATAGCGCAAGTGGCAACAATGAAGCGATCGCGGTACAACGGACTGCGGCTTGGTGGATGACGGGTGATGCCAATCAATATAATCGAGTTCCTACTAACTCTTACACCCATTCTTACATCCAAAAGGTTCTTAACTTCTACCAACAACAGCGCCGCACTTCCCAATCTCAAAACCCTACAACCCCTCCACCATCCGAACCCTCTCCAACTCTAGCCCGATCCTCCTCCAATAGCGCAATTTCCGATCGCCAAATCTCCGCATTAGTAGAAGCATTACGCCTCGCCGCACCCCAAACGGGTGTCGAAAATGATAATCTTTACAGTGATTGGCAAATTAAACCCGACAATATCCCCCGTTGGTCTAACCAATGTATTGGACGGGAACTCACACCCGCTGATTTTGAAGCAAGTCCGGTTACAGCTCGTGCTATTTTAGTCTGTGTGATGCGAGATGTGTTCAGTGAACAGTACACTGAGAGTGAAAATAATGAGTCATTAGCCGTGCAACGAGCCGCAGCTTGGTGGATGACGGGTGATGGCAATCAATACAATAATAGCTCAACAGCGTCCTATACACAGCGGGTTTTAGACTTGTATCGACAGTCCTTTCTTAAATTCTTCCCCCATATTTGATAGGATGTTGAATTAATCATCCCTAACAAAATAATAAAATTTCTCCCTCTCTCCCCCTCTCCCCCTCAATCCTTATTTAGGGTTATTCAACTGGACAT
>DNGI01000427.1:0-378 GCA_003486645.1 Cyanobacteria bacterium UBA11370
CCCTCTCCCCCTCTCCCCATCCCTCATCCCTTCGTTAATAACGGAAAAAAATGCCCCACTGGTCCAGCCCCCTGACCCACGTCTAGGGAGTATTTGAGTGCAGTTGTAACATAATCCTTCGCTAATCGCACTGCCGAAAATAAGTCTTTCCCCAACGCTAGATTAGCCGCGATCGCACTACTTAAGGTACAGCCAGTTCCATGATTATTCTTGGTCTCTACTTGCTCTGTTGTCAAGGTCGATAGCACTGAGCCATCAAACCATACATCAACCCCACGTAAATTGCCCGTCATCCCACCTCCTTTTACTAGGACGGCTTTTGTTCCGAGTTGATAAATGCGTTGAGCAGCAGCCCGCATATCATCAAGGGTATGAATT
>DNGI01000427.1:604-1103 GCA_003486645.1 Cyanobacteria bacterium UBA11370
GCATATCATCAAGGGTATGAATTGGCAACCCACTTAGAATTTGAGCTTCATAACGGTTGGGTGTCACAATTGTGGCTAATGGCATCAGTACGTCCCGTAAAGACGCTACAGCCTCATTATCAAGCAATTGGACACCTGTGCGGGATACCATAACTGGATCTACCACTAGCGGAGTTAAACCTAAAATTTTCACCTGTGAGGCTACAGCGTTAATAATTTCTTGGTTTAATAACATCCCTGTCTTGGTAGCTTGCACCCCAATATCACTAACCACCGCCTCAATTTGGGTAACAACCGCTTCTGCGGGGAGGGGATCAACGCGGGTGACACCTTGAGTATTCTGTGAAGTTACACAAGTCAATGCACTAACACCATGAACACCGTGAAAGGCAAATGTCTTCAGATCCGCTTGAATTCCCGCACCACCACCGCTATCAGAACCTGCTATTGTGAGAGCTACTGATACCTTTGTCATTGGTCAGTTGTTGGTTGTTGGTTG
>DNGI01000427.1:1299-13799 GCA_003486645.1 Cyanobacteria bacterium UBA11370
GTCAGTTGTTGGTTGTTGGTTGTTGGTTGTTGGTTGTTAATTGCAAATAGCTAATGGCTTGTCAATAATTAGCTATTAGCCATTAGCCATTAGCCATTAACCATTAGCTATTTTTCTAACTCCTCGGAAAACGACGGCGTTGCAGGAATTCTGGAATATCTAACCCTGGTCTATTCTTCGGATCGGGGGAAGCGATCGGGGGATTAGGCGTAGGTGAAATAGGTCGAGTATAGCGTGGCGCTTCTCTAACAACAGGAGCAGATTGGGCTTCACCGCTAAATCCGGTAGCAATCACCGTAATTCTCACCTCACCTTGGAGTCGGTCATCAATCACCGCACCAAAGATAATATTGGCATTGGGATCAACAACTTCATAAATTGTTTCCGCAGCGGCATTAACCTCGTGTAAGGTCAGATCGCTACCCCCAGTGATATTAAACACTACCCCTCTAGCACCTTCAACCGAAGCCTCCAACAGAGGAGAGGAGATTGCCGCCACCGCCGCTTCTCTCGCGCGGGATTTTCCAGAACCAACACCAATTCCCATTAAAGCTGAACCCGCATCCGCCATCACCGCTCGCACATCGGCAAAATCCACATTCACCAAACCCGGAACTGTGATAATATCAGAAATTCCTTGTACCCCTTGACGCAGGATATCATCCGCTACTGTAAACGCATCTTGTACGGGTGTCTGTTCAGAAATTACTGATAACAGTTTGTTATTGGGAATGACAATCAACGTATCCACTCGACTTTGTAGGGCAGCAATCCCTTCCTCTGCCTGAGTACTACGGCGACGGCCTTCAAAGGTGAATGGACGGGTTACAATTCCAACCGTTAGCGCACCAATTTCTTTAGCGATTTCTGCCACAATAGGGGCTGCTCCCGTACCCGTACCCCCTCCCATACCCGCTGTGATAAAGACCAGATCGGCACCTTCCAACGCTTGAGCAATTTCATCACGAGATTCTTCAGCCGCTTTTTGACCGATCGCCGGATTTCCCCCTGCACCCAACCCTCGCGTCAATTTCTGACCGACTTGCAAGCGCTTGGCAGCAGAGTTTTGAGTTAGGGCTTGAGCATCGGTATTAATCGACCAAAACTCGACCCCAGCGACTTCACTGGCAATCATGCGATTAACGGCATTGCCTCCACCTCCGCCGACACCAATGACTTTAATTTTGGCAACGCTACCTGGCACAATATTGTCACTCCTGGTTTCTTCCCTGGGGATTCCCCGTGAATCATGGGTTTGGCTAAACTGCAACCCAGAATTACTGAAGGGGTGAGTATTTTCCACTCCAACTGAAAGATCCGGGTTAAGGGTGTTATGAGAGCTTTCATGGACAAGCCCTAGTTTACTATTAAGCGTCATTGCAATAGGTCAGGGTCGATAATCAACTTTATCAGTTATATGTAGCAATCTGAGTCAACTATAAGGGAAGTCGATAGAAAAACCAACGAATACCCATGTTCCGCTTTAAGAGTCTTGAAGAGTTTGATCCTCAAGAGTTGTCAAGGGGGATTGGATATTGAAGGTGAATTCTCTTTTATACCACTCTTACTGCTAATCTTCATCACTATATTCGAGGAGGTGTCGGATTTGGCTTTTTCATCTGAATCACGGGAGAGTCTGGATTTTTGAGATCAATGTAGGCGATTTGGCTGGGTTGGATGTGAGAGGGCAATTCGCGCATTTGATCCAGAACCCTGAGTTGTTGGGCAAAGCGGGAACTGTAAGCCCCCAAATGTACATTTCCCAACTCGGTTTTTAAGATTAAATTGGCTGGGTTTTGCCAATCGATCTCGATCACTTTAACAGGAGAGTGGCTGATTGCCTGATAAACCTCTGACCAGTAGGGACGATAGTGTTCGCTCCGACCGATAATTTTGAGGGTAGGTAGCTCAACATTTCCCTTCATGGACTGATAGCTACTCTGAGGCATCCAGACCCCTTGTTCGTCTAATAAACCCGGTTCTGAGGGAGATTTTGCCGTTTTTCCCTTGGGGGAGACAATGGGTAGGGCGATCGCTACAGGTTTCCGTTCTTTCACTTGAATCGTCAATAAGGGGGGTAGTAATTGACGGGTAACTGTCGCATCAGCAATGGGCGCTTCTTGTTCTAGGGCGTTAGCGATCGCTTGGGGTTCCACTCGTAACAAGGATTGGGGATAGGATAAGGGTAACAGGGCACGAATGGCTTGGACGGAAAGAAAATAATTCCCCTTAATCGCAATTTGTTCGGGTTTGCGGATCACCCAATCCGGTAAAGTAATCGCCCAAACCAACCCACTCGCCATCCCACCTACTAGGAGCGATCGCCAAATGGACTGAAAAAACTTAATTCGGCGTTCACGTCGCAGTTGTTGTCGCCGATTAGTTAATTGTTCTTGAGAAACTGATGCGATGTTTGTCATCTACTAACGCTCGGCTTGCTAAGGACATCAATGGCGTAATGGTGTTTGTCTAGTGAACTACCTACACCGCCCTACGGGTCGGTATAGGCTTCCTGCCCAACAGAAAGCGTAATATCAGATTTCTTTCGTCCTCTATTACTGCGACTTACATCTGGGCAACAGGCTTTATCCCCCGTTCCAGAGGAGCCAGCGCCGTGGGCGGGTTTCCCACGCCACTTGCCACAATGGGGGAACCCCCCGCAAGGCAGTGGCTCGACTTGAGGCAACTGGCGTGTCAAGATTCGTAGTCCTTGATCTCGAAGGTTAATCGCCGCGTTGATGTCCCTATCGTGATGAGTTTGGCAATGCTCACAAGTCCAACTTCTGACATCCAGCGGTAAACTCCCGACTTGCTGGCGACATAAATGACAGGTTTTAGAACTAGGGAAAAACCGCTCAACTTCCTGATAAACTTTCCCTTCCCTTTCCGCCTTGTATTTAAGCATGGTGCAGAACATTCCCCAGCCAACCTGATGAATAGATTTAGCTAGGCAATGATTTCTCATCATCCCTTTAACATTGAGATTTTCTACTACAATTACTTGGTTTTCGTTAACTATCCTACGCGATAGCTTGTGCAGAAAATCTTCCCGACAGTTAGTAATCTTTCGGTGAAGTCTAGCGACTTTCTTTCTGGCTTTATGGCGGTTATTAGAACCTTTCTTTTTTCGAGATAGTTGCTGTTGCTTAATCTTTAAGTTTCTCTCATGCTGGCTGAGTATTCGAGGGTTATCAAACTTATCACCATCACTGGTGACAGCGAAGTGGGTCAATCCCAAGTCAATACCTATTGCCTTGCCCTCAATGCTTGAGGAGGGTTGAGGTTTGCCATCATCGAACAAGATAGAAGCGAAGTATTGGTTGGAACAATTTTTTGATAGGGTGACAGTCTTAATCTTGCCCTCGATTGTCCGATGAATAATTGCTAATACCTCACCGATTTTGGGGATAGTTAAATGTTTTTCAGCAACTTTTACATTCTGAGGGTACTGGATTGATTGCTTGCCATTTTTGGATTTGAATCTCGGGTATTGAGCCCGTTTTTCAAAAAAGTTATTCAAAGCTACTCCCAGGTTTAAACAGACCTGTTGTAAGCACTGGGAATAAGTTAAGGTTAACCATTGATGCTCTTTCTTTAACTGTGGAATTAGCTTCTTAATGTCATAACCTGACAACCCTTTACCCGTCTGTTTGTATCTCTGGTTCATCAAGTTCAGACCATAATTCCACAGCCAACGACAGTTACCAAACGATTGTTCTAGTAACTGTTGTTGTTGTGGAGTGGGATAGAGTCTGACTTTGACGACTTTAAGCATTTACAGCCAAAAGAATTTGTTATAAATTGTAGCGCCTACTTGTCGTCTTGGGATGTACATCCTGACCGTGATTCATCCCACGCCTCCCAAGAGAGGGTAGAACGTGGGGCTTCTCTCGGAAGAAAGCTAAAATAGCAGCCCACAAGCCGGAGAAAACCCAATCTCTGGTCACGGGTCACGGTTCGTTAACTCCCCTGTAGCCCAAGATCTGTTTTCCAATTTACAGCAGAAGTAACGAGTCATACTAATTTCAAACACAAATCCGGCCTATGAGCAACTCAAACCCACATTCCGTCCTTTGAACTGGCACAAGTGGGTTTAGGATAAATATGATCCTCATTTAACTTTTGGCGATGAAACGTCAGAAACCCCGGACGTAGCGTAACTCTAGTCCGAGGGTAGTTCATAAAAGAAACTCTGATAGATTACGTCTTCCCTAATCCAAAATCCTTGCATCCAAAATCTAAAATCGTATGACACCCGAACAATTGATTGTAAATGGTATTGCTTTGGGCAGTATTATTGCCTTGGCAGCCGTGGGATTAACCCTAACCTATGGTATTCTGCGACTTTCTAATTTTGCTCACGGTGACTTTATGACGCTAGGTGCTTATTTGACTTGGCTAGCTAATACCCGTGGAGTTAATATCTGGCTTTCTATAATTATTGGTGCTGTGGGTACAGTAGTAGGAATGTTGTTATCAGAATTTTTACTTTGGCGACCGATGCGTGAAGCCCGTGCTTCTTCTACGACTCTCATTATTATCTCCATTGGACTCGCCTTGTTTATTCGCAATGGCATTATTTTTATTTGGGGTGGTAGTAACCAATCCTATAACTTGCCCGTTGTCCCCGCGATTGATGTGTTAGGGGTGAAGGTGGTTTATAACCAAATTATCGTTGTGATTATGGCGGTGGTGGCGATCGCTGCTCTCCATTTCTTATTACAGAATACGAAAATTGGTAAAGCAATGCGGGCTGTTGCAGATAATGTTGATTTAGCCCGTGTATCGGGAATTAATGTGGAGCGAGTTGTGATTTGGACGTGGGTGATTACGGGAACCTTAACGGCTTTAGGGGGTGCAATGTATGGCTTACTCACTGCCGTTCGTCCGAATATGGGTTGGTTTTTAATTCTACCCATGTTTGCTTCAGTTATTCTGGGTGGGATTGGCAATCCCTATGGGGCAATTTTAGGAGCATTAATTATTGGAATCGCACAAGAATTAAGTGTTCCTTTGTTAGGGTCAGAATACAAGATAGGGATTGCATTACTCGTTATGGTTTTAGTACTATTACTCCGTCCTCAAGGCTTGTTTAGAGGGACAATTTGAGGTTGGTTGTTGGTTGTTGGTTGTTGGTTATAGTATTTCTTACAGTTATGAGGTAAGCTGTAAAATTATTTGCCCATGACTGTAGGCCGAAAGGATAAATTCTTTGACCTCATGAGTATAATAACGACTATATTTGTTGTTTATTTGTGGTTCTTGAACAACAACCAACAACCAATAACCAATAACCAATAACCAATAACTAACAACTAACAACTAACAACCAACAACAAACAACCAACAACCAATAACTACTCCCCAGCATGATAAGAACTACGAACTAATGGACCAGAACGGACAGGAGAAAAGCCCATTTTGCGTGCGATCGCACCGAGTTCTTCAAATTCTTGGGGTGTCCAGTATTTTTGAACGGGGAGGTGTTGTAAGGAAGGGCGCATATATTGACCAAGAGTAAGGCGATCGCATCCCACTTGGCGCAAATCCTCCATTGCTTCCATCACTTCGGCTTTTGTTTCTCCATGTCCTAACATTAATCCTGACTTGGTGGGAATGGTGGGATTAAGGGATTTGACAATGCGGAGAACATCAAGCGATCGCTGATATTGGGCACCTCTACGCACTCGTCCCTGTAACCGTTGTACTGTCTCAATATTATGGTTATAACAAGCAGGTCGTGCTTCTACAACTCTTGTTACTCGTTGGTATTGCAAGCTATTGGTTGATTTGTTATCACCTTTACCGCCCCAAAAATCCGCCGTTAATACCTCAATCTGAGTTTCTGGATTCAGTTCCCGAATTGCCTTCATCGTTGCGACAAACCACCCTGCACCCTGATCCGGCAAATCATCTCGCGCCACTGAAGTTAACACCACATAGCGCAAACCCAACAACTTGACGGATTCGGCTACTTTTCGGGGTTCCTCCGGATCAAGAGGCATAGGCGCGTGACCCTTGTCTACTTGACAAAAAGCACAGGTACGGGTACAAATTGGCCCCATGAGTAAAAATGTAGCCGTCTTGTTGGCATAGCACTCACCTCGGTTAGGACAGCGCCCCTCCTCACAAATGGTGTGAATTTGCCGTTGTTTAACAATCCGCTGTACCGTTGATATCTCGCTAGCTTTCCCAATCGAACGCCGCAACCAACTCGGTAAAGATTCAATTTCTTTTCGCCACTCATCTTGAACAAGCAAAGGGGTTGCAGGCAGGTTAATTTCGTTCGGCAAATCCATCACCATTCCGGTTGGCTACCAATATCAGCCGTAATCTGTACCATACAAATAGTAAAGCATTTCATCCTAGCCCCCCATCTCCCCGTCTCCCCGTCTCCCCGTCTCCCCATCTCCCCCTCTCATCTGATAGAGTTTTTGCTCTGATCGGGCAGAGCGGATTAATCTAGAATCATGCACACAGATTGCTGTTGATCTCGATTTCAAAATGGCGAAGAGTTAAAGGTGTCAGTCAAAAGTTGTATTAAATTTAACAGACAAAGGAAACTTTATCTGATATAGGTGGCGGATGTTGCTCTGGGTTAGGTCGGTCGTCAATTGTAGACCATGGCTAGATATCCTGGTGGGACACCTTTACCGATCAGCTCGTGGTATTGACATTAACTTATTTTTAACTCAGAGTTTCATTATTCATCTGGAGTCAGTGACAGCAGTGTTAAACCCCTGAAGTTTTTCTTTCAATCACCCCTCCAAAGGAGTTAGTTGTGGTAAGTCATAAAATCCTGGTAATTGATGATAGTAAGGTTATCCGGATGCGGGTCAGAGAAATGTTACCTCCCGGTAACTTTGAAGTGCTAGAAGCTAGAGATGGCATTGAAGGACTGAATTTAATTCGCCAGGAACATCCAAACCTAATCATGCTGGATTTCCTTCTACCTAAAATGAGTGGTTGGGAAGTGTTCCAGCAAATTCAAAGTCATGGCGAACTCCAAACCATTCCTTTGGTATTAATGTCAGGTCGTAAGGAAGAGGTAACGGAGAAAATTCCTGAACCTTTTGAGTATTTTGCTTTTGTTGAAAAGCCTTTTGAAAAAAAGGAACTTGTTGATGCGATTAAAGAGGCAATGGGGAAGGCGAAAAAACGCCCACCAATGCCAGCAGCACATCCAGAACTCGCTACTCCAGTCGCCGAAAGTCATGGTGGCGCTTCAGCGGCAGAAATCGCCGCACTCAATGCCAAACTAGAACATATGCAAGCAGAAATTGATGGGTTGAAGAAACAAGTCTCTCAACTTGTGACCTTCATTAAACAGAAATTAAGGTAGTTGTTTGTTGTTTGTTGTTTGTTATTTGTTTGTGGTTCAATAATTAACAACGAACAACGATTAATTTTTGTTACAATTAAGTCGGATGTTGAGCAAGTTGTCACTTTGCTTGCGTCCGGTAACTTAATTTGTCTGATGCAATCTTCCTGGAAAACATTCCTCATGCTGCGACTTGAACATATCAGTAAAATTTATCCCACTGGCGAAGTTCTGAAGGATATTAACTGGGAAGTTAAACCAGGCGATCGCATTGGTTTAGTGGGTGTTAATGGTGCCGGGAAATCGACCCAACTTAAAATTATTGCTGGGGAAATTGAACCGACTACTGGGGAAGTAATTCGTCCGGCAAATTTACATATTGCCTACCTTACCCAAGAATTTGAAGTAGACTTAGCGCGTACTGTTCGGGAAGAATTTTGGACAGTATTTAAAGAAGCCAATGATGTACAGCACTCCATCACCCAAGTGCAACGGGACATGGAAACAGCCTCCCCGGAAGAATTAGACCGATTAATTCGCCAGCTAGACCGCTTACAGCGCCAATTTGAAGCGCTGAATGGGTATGGTTTGGAAGCCGAAATTGAGAAGATTTTACCGGAAATGGGATTTGAGGTGGAAGATGGCGATCGCTTAGTGAGTGCCTTTAGTGGTGGCTGGCAAATGCGGATGAGTTTGGGTAAAATCTTGTTGCAAAAGCCAGATTTATTACTATTGGACGAACCCACAAACCATCTGGATTTAGAAACGATTGAGTGGTTAGAAAATTACCTAAAAGGGTTAAAAACTCCGATGGTAATTGTTTCCCATGACCGAGAGTTTCTGGATCGTCTCTGCACACAAATTGTAGAAACGGAACGGGGTATTTCGACAACTTACTTAGGTAATTATTCTGCTTATTTACAACAGAAAGCAGAACTGCAAGATGCACAGTTAAGTGCTTATGAACGTCAGCAAAAAGAACTAGAAAAACAGCAAGCCTTTGTTGAACGGTTCCGTGCTAGTGCGACTCGCAGTACCCAGGCAAAAAGCCGTGAGAAGCAACTGGAAAAAATAGAGCGAATTGAAGCACCCACGGCTAGTTTAAGAACCCTACACTTTCGCTTTCCTCCTGCTCCTCGGAGTGGTCGTGAGGTGGTAAAAATTAAGGAATTGGCGCATATTTATGATGATAAGATTCTGTTTTTAGGCGCGTCTTTAGAGATTGAACGAGGCGATCGCATCGCGTTTCTTGGTCCTAATGGTGCTGGCAAATCTACTCTGTTGCGTTTAATTATGGGGATGGAGGAACCGACAGAAGGAACTGTTCAATTGGGGCAACATAACGTTATTCCTGGTTATTTTGAACAGAATCAAGCAGAGGCTTTAGATTTGTCGAGAACAGTAATGGAAACCATCCATGATGAAGTGCCAGAGTGGAAGAATGAAGAAGTTCGCACTTTATTAGGACGGTTTCTCTTTAGTGGGGATACAGTGTTTAAAAAAGTGGAGGCGCTTAGTGGGGGAGAAAAAGCTCGTCTGGCTTTAGCTAAAATGCTCTTGTGTCCCGCTAATTTACTCATTCTAGATGAGCCAACCAATCACTTAGATATTCCAGCGAAAGAAATGATGGAAGAAGCCATCCAAAATTATGATGGTACGGTCATTATTGTCTCTCACGACCGCTATTTTATCTCTCAAGTTGCGAATAAAATTGTGGAAATTCGGGATGGGGAGTTTCGTACCTATTTGGGAGATTATCATTACTATTTGGATAAAATTGCTGAAGAAAAAGAGCAAGCGAGGTTAGCAGCTATTGCCGCTGAAAAGGCGGCGAAAAAAGCGGCGAAAGCCGCAAAGAAAAAAGATGCTGCCAAACACAGATAAACAAGAACCACATATTGTAGAGACGTTGCATTGCAACGTCTCTACAGGGTTTCGGTTTATAGGTAGTGAGATTAATTAACCGTATTTGATATAATTTCTACAATATTATGTTCGGACAATAACCCATAATAAAATCTGTCTCCCTCTCCGGCTTTTAAGTAAAAATACTTAATTTATTAATCTAGCCAAAACTGCATAAGGTCAACTTCCCCAGAGTTAAATCCTAATGACAAGGTATTCCACCCTTAAATCAAATCTAGACTATGGGAGGTGGATTTAGGCATTGACCACAAGCGATGAGTGACGATCCAAAGCTAGGCAAAACGGGGATGAGTGCGCCATCAAGATACTGGAGGGCGATCGCAATTGATGCGGCGGGAGGACGTAAAATCGATGAAATTTCCTCAGCAAGAGCGTTTTTCCTGACCTCGTTTCCAGAATTCACGGTTCGCAGTGAAGTTCCGGATACGCTGGTTCAGCCTCAACTCCTGCATTGGATGAGAGAGGATACTCCAGTAACCATTTCTGAACAAAATTGTCAAGAGGTAGACACCCATGAACCCTTAAACCATGACAGTAATACTCGTTTGTTAGCCCGATTATGTCTAAAATGCTTTATCTCAAGTCAAATTGAACGAGTTTGCCAGCGATTAGCAACCCAGTTTGGCGAACCCCACGGTTTCACCTGCGACGATTTATTGCCATTTGTGTTAGATAGCGATGGCAGGCAATACACCGGAGAAGCCAAACCCCAACATTCTACCTCCTATCAATCGTTAGCCGATCAAATCTTGCAAAGCTTTGATCCCGACCAAAGTAATTTAGCAAATTGGACGAGTAGGCGGGTAAAACATCACAAAGAACTCAATAGTTTTTTGCTCGAACATGGGGTTTATCTGGTTAGTGATTGGGCTATTTTGAATGATACAACTTCCAAGCAATTGGAGCGCATTTTTTCCCAGTTTCACCAGCTAGCCAGGGTTGAAATTGAAGAGGGAAAACAACTTTTAGAACGCTATCATGCCGTCTATCGCGTTCAACGACTCAAACAACGTCAAGCCGGAACGAAGAGTTTGTGTTCGCCGCCAACGCCTGAACAACTGCATCAAATTAACCCGATGTTATCTCCAACTATTGTCCTAGCAAAGCTGCAAAAGATGGCATCTCGTTTGCGCGAGTATCGCATTTATGTTCGTGGCGGTTCTGTTGCAAAAGAGACAACTGATCCAACTATTTTAGCTGATACTCTCCCCTATAATAGCGCTGATACTATCGACGATCAAACGGAATTTTTGCAGGTTTATCAGCAAGAATTTGTTACCTGTTTAGATCGCGCCATAGCCCAAGTGACTCATGAACGTGTGACCCAATTACACAACAAAAACCTGCAAAAATCCCAACAATTTATCAAAGCATTACAGCTATTTCATTGTCAAGAATTATCCATGACAGAAATTGCTCGGTTAATAGGTTTAAAAGCCCAATTTCAGGTCAGCCGCTTGCTTAAATTAAAAGCCTTTCGAGCCGATATTCAACGAGAATTGCTAGTCCTATTGCGCGATCGCGTTTTCGAGCAAGCTAAAATCTACACTGAACCCCAACGCCTCCAATCGTGCTATCAAAAAATTGAAGAAGCCTTGACTGAACAAATTACCATTGTCATTCAAGAACCCGAAACAGAAGCCAGTACAGCAACGATAAAGAGAAATCAAACTCCAAGTAGTCTCTTTACTCAGAGACTTTGCCATTATCTTGATATGAGGAACAACTTACCATGACGAACTATTTTAATTCTACTAACCAAGTTTTAGTTGATTTTGAAACCTGCTCTGAAGAAGCGATCGCGCTCTCACCAGAAGCAATTAACGAAGCGATTAAACTCAGCACTCAAATTCCTAATGAACAACGACAATGGCAAAGGTATCTCAATGCTTTAGCCTTCTTTGGTATCAAACAATGGTTGGAAGAACGCGCCTCTGAGATAACTTTAAATCAGGAAGAATGTTCTCTTTTTCAACCTGCATTTTTTAATTTAATCGAAGGAGTTTTTAATCTCAATATTAACGATTTCAAGGTTTGTTTAATTGCTCAGGGGAGCTTGACAGATGAAGAAGTTACATTACCGAGAGCGGTTATAGATTTACCCGAATTTATTGCCCATTTCTACCTATTAGTAGAGGTTCAAGAAGAGCAAGAAACAGCTTCTGTGCGTGGTTTTTTATCTTACAATCAACTGCAAAATAGACGAAAAAAGGTAGACTTAAAAGCGGATGAAGACTGGACGTATCAGTTACCCTTTACCTGGTTTGATGAAGATCCAGATCGCTTATTACTCGCCTTGCGCTGTTTAGAACCGAGTGCGATTCCCTTACCCGCTATACCGAATCGCTTGACGCAGCTTGCTCAAATGCGCTTACAATTGGAAGCCATTTTACCTCAATTAAAATCCCCTGAATGTCAGTTATGGCAAGTTTTAAAATGGGAACAAGGAACCCTGGTATTAACAAGTCCACTGTTACTGAACTGGTTATATGAATTACAGACGCAAACCCCATCAGAACCCAATACTAACCCAAATGATTATTTATCGGATTTACTCCATCTGCTAACCCAAAAAGCGATGAATGTGGGACGATGGCTATCGGATGAGTTAGATGAATTAGCGAAAGAACTCTCTTGGCAATTATTACCCAGTTTTGCGCCTGCTGTGGCGTTGCGATCGCCGAGTGAAGAATTTGAGGCAATTATTAACGAACTCCAGCATA
The DNA here is from genome assembly GCA_003486645.1 of Cyanobacteria bacterium UBA11370. Classification (GTDB taxonomy): domain Bacteria; phylum Cyanobacteriota; class Cyanobacteriia; order Cyanobacteriales; family Coleofasciculaceae; genus UBA11370. The sequence goes on from DNGI01000427.1 coordinate 13,270, forward strand.
ATAGCGTCGATATTCCACTGCAAGCGGCGCGGGGTGCTTATCGGAATTTACGCTTGGCAGGAATACCCTTGCGCCTGTATGCTTTAACTTGGCCAATTGTATCTGAATCAATCTCAGAATGGACATTGCTGTTAATTTTAGGAACACCCTCACAAACGAGTTTACCTCCGGGTCTTAAATTGCGGATCAGCGACCAGAGTGGTATTTTAGTAGAACAAGTTTTAGAGACGGATAATAATTATCCCTATTTTTTCACTAGTGTCGTTGGCACTTGGGATGAGAAATTTCTCGCTACCATCAGTTTAGGGTCAGGTATCGAAGAAACACTACCTCCCTTTAGTTTTGAAGTAGAGCGATCGGCATGAGATTATACTATTTTGGATGCAAGGATTTTGGATGGGGGAGTGAGAACAAGAAAATAAATTTTGCCTTATTTTAGTTAACTCAATGCTTGATACAACTATTCCAATCCCAATAGAATCAAAAATTCTATCCCCCCCTCTCCCCCCAGGGCTGTTTCATTCTTAAAA
>DNGI01000456.1 GCA_003486645.1 Cyanobacteria bacterium UBA11370
CCACTCCCCACTCCCCACTCCCCACTCCCCATTCAAAACCCTTTCTAAGGACGTTTAAAATTAGAAGCAGGTTCAAAGTATTTTACTGGCTCATTCTTCAACGCCTGACTCATGAAATCTCGCCAAATCGGTGCGGCAAATCCACCCCCCGTTGCGCCATATCCGATGGGTCGGTAATTATCATTCCCAATCCAAACTGCTGTCGATAATTGGGGGACATATCCCACGAACCAAACATCGCGTTCTGAACTCGTTGTACCCGTCTTTCCGGCGGCTGGACGACCAATTTGGGCAGCCGTTCCCGTCCCTCCTGTCACTACCCCTTGCAGAACTGAATTGAGGGAAGCAGCAGCCCATTGGTCAAGAACCAGTCGAGGTTTAGGCGTATTATCCAGCAAAACATTCCCTTGACTATCCGTGACTCGCACAATTACGGTTGGATCAGAATGCCAACCATTACTCGCAAAGGTCGCATACGATCCTGCCATCTCCAAGGGCGTTAAGCCAATTGCCCCCAGGGGTAAGGAAGTCACAGGTTCCATCGGACTCTTAATCCCCAGAGTGCGACAGACTTCAATCACCTTATCCAACCCTACCGCTCTTCCAAGCTTGACGGCTGGCACATTTCGTGATTGCACCAGTGCTGTGCGAATACTCATTGCACCCGCGTAACCCCCACCGTAGTTTTTGGGAGAGTACCAACCGCTACCATCCCGATAACTGACCGGACCATCTACGACAGTAGATTCGGGTGCATATTTACCTGTAGCAAAGGCGGCATAGTAAACAAAAGGTTTAAAGGCTGAACCGGGCTGACGACGGGATTGAATGGCACGATTGAACTGACTTTTATCATAGCTGACACCACCCACTAGCGCTTTAACGAAATGCGTCCGAGGATCGACAGCAGCTAGAGATATTTGGTCAGCCCGTAGGCGATAGCGTATGTTACGATGGGCGCGAGCCACAGTTTTTTCTGCCATGCGCTGGAAATCGTAATCAACGGTCGTCTGAACTCGCATTCCCCCTTTCAGAACAGTATCACGACCAAATCGCTCGTTTAATTCCGTCACCACGGCTTCTGTAATGTAAGGTAATTCACTAGTCTGCCATGACGTAATCTCACCGAGACGTAGGGGTTGGTTTTGTGCGGCTTTAGCTTCTTGGGTCGTAATCCACTCCAACTCCACCATCCGTTGCAAAACAATGGATTGTCGGGCTTTGGCTAGTTTGTAATTGACAAACGGACTGTATTCTTCCGGAGACTGAATCAATCCAGCTAGCATTGCCGACTCAGCTAAGTTCAGTTCCGACGCTTGCTTGGCAAAGTAACTCTCAGCAGCCGTTTGGATACCATAAGTATTGTGACCCCAATAAATCTGATTGAGGTACATTTCCAGAATCTGGTCTTTGGTGAAGATTTGCTCCAGTCGAACCGCTAGCACCGCCTCCGCAATTTTGCGGCTAAACTTTTTCTCGCGGTTGAGAAACAAATTTTTCACCAACTGCATCGTTAGGGTTGAACCCCCTTCAACCACAGTCTTATTCTTCCAGTTGGCTAAAAAGGCTCGCCCCACACTATTGGGATTTACGCCATGATGAAGGTAGAAGTGGCTATCTTCCATGGCAATCACCGCCCGCTTCAGGTTAGGGCTAATATCCTGCAATTTCACTACTTCTCGGTTCGCTTCCCCATGAAGGCTAGCCAGAGGCTTCCCCTTAATGTCATAAATATAAGTAGTTTCTGTAGGTACATAACCTCGTAGCACTCTGACATCGGGTAGATTGCGGAAGCTAGTCGCCAAGCCAACCAGCCCACCCGCCACAATTGAGCTAGTGAGCATGGTAATACCGAGAATGGTTCCGCCTGTTACCTGGGCAACTCCTTGCACAAAACCAAAAATGGGTGGCGAGTCGCTTTTCCTTTCTCTATCTTGTTTTTGTTGGATGGTACTAGATGACACAGCGATTTCACTTCCTCACTCAAAGAAAAAGACTGAAGGCACGGGTAGGACAACAGGGTTCAATACTTTCTATAGATGATTACAGAAATTTATAGCAAAGTCAGGATTATAAATGATCAGAGCAAGTTGCCTCTCGGACTGTAAGGTTGGGTCTGGGGCAATAACCCATCCTAAAAATATTCCCCCCACTCCCCACTCCCCACTCCCCACTGTTTTCAATATTGCCTTCATCATCATAATAGGTGGCTTCTAGGATAATGGTTAATGGTTCAATCAGGGATATTTTGGCATCTTTGGAAAGAAATGTTACCATCCCCACCGGGGATTTGTACAAAATATAGCAGTTAGCCGTCAGTACTTCAGCCGTCAGTTTTGCAAGTTTTCTTTGCTATCTCTAGGTTTCACACCCCTGAGCTGTACTTCATGCTGGTTGAAAACTGCTATAACTATAAGTCTCAATACTGAACCCCCCTTCCTATCGTTCAACTTCAAAGATTCCCCAGACGAATGTCAAACTCCCCATTGTCACTGTCCCACAACTTGAGTTGGCTCGATCGCGGTGTTAGTGAAATTTTTCCCAATCAACCGGATTCTCAAGATCCTACTGAAAATCTAGCTCAACGGTTACAGAAAACCGACCGTCCTTTACGGGTTAAATTGGGAATTGATCCCACAGGCGCAGATATTCACCTTGGTCATAGTATCCCAGTCCGCAAGTTACGAGCCTTTCAAGATGCAGGTCATACAGCGGTACTCATTATTGGTGATTTTACCGCGAGGATTGGCGACCCAACCGGGAAATCTGACGTGCGCCGCCAACTGACACCCACTGAGGTGAAGCAAAATGCTCAAACTTACTTGGATCAGGTACGCCCGATTTTAGATTTTGAAACACCCGGACGGTTGGAAATTCGTTATAACTCGGAGTGGCTAGGAGGACTGGATTTAGCCAAGATTTTAGAATTATTAGCGACCATGACGGTAGGGCAAATGCTGGCAAAAGAAGGCTTTGCTGAACGGTATGAACAAGAAAACCCGATTTATCTGCATGAGTTTCTCTATCCATTAATGCAGGGTTACGATTCTGTTGCGATACAGGCGGATGTGGAGTTGGGTGGAACTGACCAAAAATTTAATATTGCGGTAGGACGAGATTTACAGCGTCATTTTGGTCAAACACCCCAGTTTGGCTTACTTGTACCCATTTTAATTGGGACGGATGGGGTGCAAAAAATGTCTAAATCCCTGAACAATTATGTGGGATTACGGGAAAATGCGCTTTCAATGTACTCCAAGCTAGAAAAAACACCGGATCATCTGTTGGAGCAATATTTTGAATTATTAACCCATTTACCTTTAACAGAATTACCAGAAAATCCCCGCGATCGCCAAAAACTCCTTGCTCTTAATATTGTTACTCAATACCACGATGAAACCGCCGCGAAGGACGCTCAACAAACCGCCGAGGATATTGTTAAACGAGGCGCTAGTACTACAGGGGATGTTGTGCCAGAGTTTTCTCTTTCTACTGTAGAGTTTCCCGCGAAGTTATTCTATATTCTCAAAGCCAGTGGTTTATGTAAAAGTAGTGGCGAAGGACAACGTGCGATTCAAGATGGCGGTGTGAAATTGGATGGCGATCGCATTGCTGGTGTTGACCTCACGTTTGATTCTCCAGAGGCGTTGAAGGGTAAAGTTTTACAAGTGGGGAAAAAGAAATTTGTCCGCCTGATGCGTTAATGGGAAAAGACGCACAAATTACTTGATTTGTCAATAATTTTAGTGCCATTCAGTGGTACAATCATGGTGTATGTTCCACTTGAGAGTTCAATAAAAAGTGGGGAGTGGGGTATAGTTTTTCAAGGTAAAGGCAGCTTAGAACCTATTAACTAACTACGTTTACGGTAGAGCCTGACTCCAAGTAGAGCAAACACCAACGTTACCCTGATTCTCAGGAGGTTGGCATCATGTCACCCCTATTACCGCTATTGATATTGTGGGTATTTCTGGGTATGGCTTTTTTAGCCCAGATTCATGCTCATGGCCGATCCATTGTATGATTGTAAAATTGCACTAAGCCGGGTTAAGGAACCTGGCTTTGTTATTGGTGAGGAGTTTTGAGTTTTGAGTTTTGAGTTTTGAGTTAAAGCCAATTCTTGATTGAGAACTCTCCCCACTCCCCACTCCCCACTCCCCATCTCCCCACTCCCCAT
>DNGI01000382.1 GCA_003486645.1 Cyanobacteria bacterium UBA11370
CCCCCTGCCCCCTTGCCTTCTTCCTCCCCACTCCCCACTCAATCAGACAGGATACTGAAAGAGCGATTCTAGGTAGACACGAGCGCAGGCGCGATAACTCTGGGATGCTTCTGGTGTCTTACCATTTCCATTTTGAAGCAAAAACAGTGATAAGGCTGCTGCAAAGACCCGATCTTGATCCCAATTTGGATGGGTTTCCAGGTAGCGCTTGAGGGAGTCATATAGGTCTTCAGGAATTTCTGCCAGGATGCTGACGGTTGCGTTCATAGTTACCTCGTGTTTGATAGGGTGTTGGGACAAAGCCACCTTATTCAGTTGCGCCTTTGGAAGTTGGCTAGTATAGCTGAAAGCTGGCGACAAATGAACTTGGAAAAAGCACCCACTTCTACTGCCGCTTTTGCTTTTCTCAAATCCACTGTTTAAATCAGTGATAGCGTGATCAGTTACCAGTGACCAGGCGTAGGGTGGAGGATTTTAACCTGCCACCGACACCTACCACTAATCCATTAGCGGTTTTCAGGTTTCAGTTTTCAGTGAACGCTGATGTAATCGGGAACACACTTACCCAAGAATAAAGACCGAACAGGTCACTGTTCACTGTTGACGGGTCACTGTTAAATAGGTTGGTCGCACTATTGTCGGCTGAGAGGGGGTGGGGTTGTCAATGATGCGAAATGTTACAACCATGCTCAAAGTCCAAAAATCTTTACGATAGCATAGGGGTTAGAGGTCAATCTTTGTTACATATCTTTACGTAAACTCAGTCCTTTACCCGTACTGAAGAGCCTGCTTAAGAAATCCCCAGTAAGACGGGAAGGCTTGATCCTACCGTTCAGACCTGTGGAAAACTAAGGGTAATTTGTGGAAAACAATTAAATAGGTGTGGAAACGCTGGGGAATCTGGTGGGGAAAACTGGGGCGAAAGATAAGAATTGCAAACTGTTTTGTAGAGACTGGGGAGGGATGGGGGGAGGGGGAGAGAGGGAGAGGGGGAGAGGAGGAGAGGCGGATTTTTGCTAATGGTTAACAGCAATTAGCCATTAGCAATTAGCCTTTATTCATCCTTAAAGTGACTCGGTATGTGTTATTGAAACTGTGACAGAATTCCTCTTCCAGAATCCTTGCATCCATTAGCGCAGCGGCGCGTAGCGCAATCCAAAATGGTATGAGTTTTTAAGCTACAGAATGAGCGTCTACTGTTAGGGTGTGTCCTAAAACGCTAAAAACGTGGCGTTGCTCAAATAAGTCTACTAAGTCACTGTTGATTTTGTTTTTGGCAGCTTCTTGGTGCAGGATTTTGAGTGCGGTTTCGATGGGTAGGCGACGCTTGTAGGGGCGATCGCTAGCGGTGAGGGCATCGTAAATATCGGCAACAGTGAGCATTTGGGTTTGGATAGAAATTTCTTCTTGTTTTAAGCCTTGGGGGTAGCCAGTGCCATCCAATTTTTCGTGATGTCCATAGGCAATAGTGGGCACATTTTTAAGGTGCTTTGTCCAAGGAATTCGTTTGAGAAAGTGGTAAGTGTGAGTAACGTGAGCTTCAATCCCTGAGCGTTCTTGGGGTGTTAAGTTTCCTTTCGGAACTAATAATTGAACCATCTCTTCTTCGGTGATTAGGGGCTTGTTGACTCCATCAATATCTCGATAGGTATATTGAGATAAGGCTGATAGTTGAGCAGCAGTTTCTTCAGAAAATGCCTGAAAATCTCTCCTCAACAAAACTTCGGGTTCATTCAGTTTTTGGACTAGATCACGGTAGTAATTGAGAGTTTCAATCGCTTGAGCTAACTGGTTATTAAATTTTTCGAGGTGTTGGCAGTGGGGACAGTCTGATGATTCAGGGTTATCACTATGAGTGTGACTGGGATGTTCAATTAAATACTTGAATTTTTTTTGAGCGCAATCCATTTCTGCGGTGCGTTGTGCTAAAGCAAAGCGATGCAGAATTACGTCTAATTGTTGAGGATAAAGTTTTTTCCGTTTCCCTAAAATTGCTTCGGGAACGCCCACTTTCCCAAAGTCGTGTAATAGGGCGGCATACCGAACTTCTCGAATTTGGCGCTCATTTAAATGAATGGATCGCAGTGGACCAATAGTAATAGAACTCGCCTCTTCACCTAGGCGCACGGTGAGTTCTGCAACTCGTTCTGAATGACCGGATGTGCTGGGATCTCGCGTTTCAATAATCTGAACAGAAGCTTTAACAAACCCTTCAAATAGATTCTCAATACTTTGTTGGAGGTGATTTCGTTCAATAGAAATTGCAGCTTGAGAAGCAAGCGATCGCACAACGCGTTCTTCCCAATCTGAATAAGGCTGAGTTGCGTCTAAAGCATTCTCTGTTGTAAAGAGAATATCAGACTTTACTTTGCGATTAATTAACTGTAGAACGCCAATAATTTCTCCCTCTGGTTCTTGCATGGGCAAGACCAATACTGAGCAAGTGCGATAAGGCATGGAGGTATCAAAACTGCGGTCTAGTTCATAAGGAACCTCTGGTGGTAAGTTATACGCATCCGATAAATTTAAGCTTTCTCCAGTTAGAGCCACATATCCTGCAAGACTTTTTGGAGTTAGAGGCATTACAAATTCATGAAAAGGAGTGTTGGGTAAAGAATCATTCTGTGCTACTTTGAAGACCAACTTAGGAACGGTATGGCTACGGTCTACAAGGTAAACACTCCCTGCATCACTACAAGTAATTTCTCGGCTTTTAGATAAAATAAGATTTAGTAATTCCTCCAAATCGTTACTACTAGAGAGAGCAGTACCAATGGCTAATAATTGCTCAACGAGTTCGACTTTTTCACGAGATTCTTGTAACAGATCCTGACTATCAAGGGTGGTGATTGGGAAGGGTGAATTTCTCATAAATTTTCAAAAGATAAAATAACAAGGTTGCAATTTTCTAGTGAGTTTACGCTTTTCTACTGAAAGTCGTGAACTACTCATTTATGAGCCATATATTTATCTTTATTGGAACCAGATTTAGGTGAATGGGTAAATTCAGGGTACATCCAGTATATTCATTCAATTTAGCAAATCAATCAGCCAAATATCGTATTTTTATTTGGGGTTAGGTCTGTTATTTATTTTTGGATAAAGATAAATAACGGATTGAACTCGAACAGGAAATCGAGGAACAAAAACCACAGGATGTTAGGAGTGATTTTTAATATCGGTCAGAGAAAAATAGACGGGGTAAGGCGGAATTATGATTATTGAACATTGGGATTGAACTGAGTTGTCTAGCAGCAGATAAAACTCCATTAAAAAATTAAAAAGGTAGGGATTTCTCTCTAGTTAGCCTCTTGAGTGACTAGTAAGTAATCCGTGAATGTCTAGATCACAGCTTATCTGGAATCAATGCAAAGAACTAAATAACTACGGGTCAATTATTTACGTCATGCGGCACTAGTCCCAGATACCCATGAATAGGATATGAAATCATTATTCAATACCTGGAGGTGAAAGTCCGGAAATTCAGGGAAACATTTTATTTTAAACACGATTAGCGCGTGAATCGGGTGTCTCCAAATTCTGAGCTACATCTGCATCAGAATCTAGCGCATACTGTTTAAACTTGTTAATAAACGGTACGCAAGAACTAGATAGAGTTAAGCTAATAGCCGTTGACGACACTGAACTGGCTTGAGTCCATACCCCCTAAGACTTATTTCTCTGAGCTGATGATTAATTCATTCCCATCTGAGTAAATTAGGATCTGTCACCTGAAATAAACGGTGCATTGTAGGGCTTTAAATTGAAAGCTAATAAATTTCTAACTTAGGAGGAAATAAAAAAGTGAAAAGATTAACTATCTTGCTAATCAGTGGTGTCTTGTTGTTTGGAGCAGCCGCTTGTGATAGCGCCAGAACAAGTACCAATGCTCCGGTTTCAACTCAAGACAATCCAGAGGCACCAGAGGCAGAAGAGGCTCGTCAAAACAAAGAAGATGCAACGGATGAAGTCCGCAGAAAGCAGCTTAATTCTGATATTCGAGCCAATGAGGAGCGCAATAATGCTTTTAATGAAGGTAGCGCAACGGATAGAGATGATGACAGTATTGCTAGTGAAGTTCGCAGCAAACTAGAAGCAAATCTTCCAGCGAGTGCCTTGGTTGTTGAAGCTGAAGATGGCACGGTAAGTGTAGGAGGAACGGTTCCAACGCAGGAGCAATATGACAGGATTGAAACCTTAGCCAAGGAAATTAAAGGGGTTCAGGCTGTTAATGTTAAGGTGAAAGTGGCTCCTGCAAAACCGGAAGGAAGTTAATTCCATGTTGACCTAAAGTTGCTACAACTTTGAAGGCACAAAGAAGCAGTAAAAGGGGACAAATAGGTAGCAATAAATTAGGAAATTTGGAACTGAGCAGTCTATTTGATTTGTGACTCTATACTTTAAGTAAGGAAACAGAATAGTTCAGAATTCATTTAGACTTGCTCTAACTCTATCACGATATTAATTAATTGAGGTCAATAATCTGACTAAATTTATTGAATAGATTATTATTTTTAGACATATGTCGATTTTAATTCTTAGTATGAAGACTGATAGTCGAGGATTTCATGATTAAAAAGATTGAGTTTTGGAATAATCAAAATATGCCATTCGAGAGATAAATATGAAAACTATTTTTTCTACAATTAAACAGTAGAACAAAGGCAAATTAAGGAGAATAAGGTTATGGCTCTTGTAAAGATTGCAGATGCTTATCCTAACTACAAGCAAGATATTTTTGCTGGTGATGACATCAAAGGATATGGTGTTTATACGGAAGGGGAAGAGAAGGTTGGTGAAGTTCATGATGCTCTTCTAGATGAGACAGGACGTTTCCGATATCTTGTAATTGATACGGGGTTTTGGGTTTTTGGAAAGAAAGTTTTGCTCCCGGTTGGTCGTGCGATGATGGATTACAATCAGCGTCGTGTTTATGTCACAGGTTTGACGAAAGAACAAGCGCAAAACTTGCCAGAGTACAACGACGACATGACTGTTAATTATGACTACGAAGAACAAGTCAGAAATATTTACCGTACTCCTAGTGCAGGAACTACGACTACAGCGGCTCAAGCTACTACGTATAACCCCGATAGCTACGATTATGATTATGAGCCTGCACTTTACGCAACAAATGAGCAGAATCATCAAAAACTCAAGCTGTATGAAGAGAGATTGGTTGCGAACAAAGAGCGTTATAAAGCTGGTGAAGTTGCTGTTGGGAAGCGGGTTGAAACTCAAACAGCACGGGTATCTGTTCCAGTGGAAAAAGAACGAGTTATCGTTGAGCGGACTACTCCTTCTAATGTAAGAGAAGTTACGCCTGGTGAAGCGGATTTCCGTGAAGGAGAAGTTGCTCGCATAGAAGTCTATGAAGAGTCCGCTGATATTCAGAAAAAAGCTTTTGTTCGGGAAGAAGTTTCTGTTAGAAAAGAAGTTGAACGGGATACGGTAGATGCGACAGAAACGGTTCGTCGTGAAGAGTTAGAAGTCGATGTTAATGGCAAACCAATTGTTCAGAATAATCGCTAGAATTTTGAGTAAAATCAAACTGTTTTAGTGGGTTTGTCAAGAGAATGACTAGAGTTAGAATAGGGATAATTGTAATCCATCTGATGGATTAATTGGAAAATACATCCTTATGTCTATTCTGACTCTTGAAGTCTTAGGATTGATAGGTAATTGGTTAGCCAGATTGCCTAATCTATTAAACCTCTTCATTGATGCAGGTGAAGTCATAAATGGCTAGCCTGCAATTTTAAAATTTATTTTGCAAGTTATGAAAATTTAGATTAGGAGTAAGACAATGCCTGAAGTAACGAGTAAGCTGATCAACCAAAAACTGCAAATTAACAATGTCTTACATAAGCTTAGAAATAAATTGAACTCTTTTACCGTTGTTAATCTACAAGGTCAAGTATTAGGACGTGTACAAGATTTTTGTATCGATAATAACCGTCATCTCCATATGGTTATCTCTCCAACGTTCAGGCAAAATAGCACCCCTTACTTGCTATTAAGTCGTCACTATATTCATACGGTTGACCCTTCAAATCGAGAAGTTATTGTAGACTTATCTCAAGCAGAACTGGATCATTTACCTGTATATCCTAAAGGAGGCAAAGTGACAGAAATGACAAATGGCTTTCCCAGAGAATTAGAAAATAATACTAATACACTTAAGTCTGGTGATACGTTGGATAAGAATGAACATCAGATGGCAGAATCTGAAAATTTAACAGAATTTGAGCGTCAAAATTTTACCGAATCCGATAATACACCAGAGATAGTAGAAGAAGAAATTATTCGTTTATTAGAAGAAAAATTAGTCGTTAACCGCCACAAGCAAAAAGTTGGGGAGGTGGTGATTCGCAAAGAAATTGAAACGAGAATGGTAGAAGTACCCGTTCGACGGGAAAAATTGATTGTTGAACAAATTGGTTCAGAAACGAAAAAACTGGCAGAAATTGATTTAGGAGAAGGGGAAATTATCGGAATTGAGCCTAGAGTAGCTCCAAGTTATAATCAAGGTTATACTGTAACTGGAAACTTTATATCTCCGAAAGCAGCTAGTGATCTTTTAGAGGCGATCGCACTTCAAAATCGACATGGTTGTATTCAAGTACGGGTAGAATTAGTTGTGGACAATCCGGAACTTCAAGAAACCTATCAAAAGATGTTTGACCGCTGTTCTAAACGATGATAAACTAACAAGTATTCAATGCAAGCATAGCTAAAATAGTGAGATGGTTTCTGCCAAACTTCGGATAGGCATTATCGGTGCAGGAACAACAGGTGTTTATCTGGCAACTTTGCTGGCGCGTCAAGGGTATCAGGTTGATCTATTTGAGAGATCGCCCCATCCTCGTGCTGAAGGCTGTGGTATTCTCCTGGTTACGGCGGGAATGAAAGCTTTACATGAGGGAAATCCTCAAATGTGCCAGAAGCTGATTAACTTAGGTGTAGCTGTAAAAACTTTTGAATTCCGCAATCTGCGTGACCAACTCGTGAACTTAGAATCAGTCTCTTACGAGGAGAATGAATTGCCTGGACTGCTGGTACATCGAGGAGCAATTTTAAATACACTTCTTGAGGAGTTACCGCCGAATTGTCTGCATTTAAACGCTCAATTCAAATCGGCTATACAATCTGATCAAGGAGTGATCGCCTATTTTTCTGATGGGAGTTATTGGAAAGGCGATCTACTAATTGGATCGGATGGCATTTACTCAAAAGTTCGAGAATTTGTTGTCCCTGGAGTGCAACCGATTTATCTAGGTGATATTGTCTGGCGAGGAGTGGTTTCAGATACTATCTTCTGTACAGATGGGAACTTCATGGTCTACGTGCGAGGTCGGGGAATTTATGGTAATTTCTTCGACATTGGGAACGGACTTACACACTGGGGATTTTTTATTGAAAAAGACCAGGAAAAGCATGAAGTGGGTACACCACAGCCGAAGAATATAGCGATTCCTCCTGAAGAATTAGCTAAACTTCCAGAGCGACCACGGGCTATTATTGAGTCTACTCCTCAAGATCAAATTTCATGTCGCTTTTCTTATGATATTGATCCCCTACCCCAACTCTACTCAGGACGAATTCTCTTACTCGGTGATGCTGCTCACGCAAAAAGTCCTACACGCGCTCGTGGAATGACCGCAGGGTTTGAAGATGCTCTAGCTTTATCCCACTATCTTAATTCAAAAACTAATGTTGATGAGGCACTGGAAGCCTTTCAAGCTGAACGAATGCCTATCGTTCACGAATATCAACGTACTAGCCGTGAGGTTAGCAGGAAGATAGGTCGTTCTCATAAGAAGATATCTACGAGTAGTGCTAGTAAATAGAGTAGCAAAAATCTAGCTTATCTCCGCAAACTTCTGATACTTTGAAAGGATTCAGTCACTTCTCCCTGGGGAGAATACCTCGTCCAAATACCGTGCCAGTCCCGTAAATGGTTAGCACATAAATTTATCCAGTTTTGCTCTTTTAGATCCATATTTTATTAGCCTATAATCTTAATTACACTTTATTAGCAATACTATACTATTGGTCTGATTCCTTTAAAATTGTTCTACTAAACTCATTAACTTTCGATCAAGTTCAATAATATAATCCCGACCATAGGAATTATTTTCTAACCCTTCAATCAAATGATTCGGTAAATCTTGGCTAATCTGCTCACTACATGAACCCGCAGCAAGAGCGATCGCAGCCACCGTATCCACATCCCCAGTATAGGCAATACAATACTTCAAAAGTTCACTCATAGAAGTATTGTACTCAACCGCAGTAATTGCGGCTCTCACACTCATCCAGCCTTTTGATTTGACTTCCCCACTCCACGGCTGCGACCATAAATAGCCAGGAACATGAGTGTCTAAAAATTTACCTAAATCTTGTTTAGCGCCTAGCTTATAAATAAAATAATGAGACATCAATGCAGCAGCAACCGCCGCATTAATCCCATCGGGTGAGTTATGAGTAATCGCCGCTTGAATACTTGTAAATTCGATCACTTTTTCAACAGTAGGTAAAATTCCAATAGGTGCAGCACGCATAGAAGCACCACTTTTATCACTCGTCCAATTAATTTCTGCTAAAAACTGGCTTCCATCTTGAACGTTAAGCAAAAATTGATAAAATCTACGAGCATATCCTTCTCGTTGATCGCGCTTAAAAGTAGTGACAAATTTCTCAGCTAAAACCTCCCGCGTCCAAGGTTCTTGATCCACTAAAGTTTCAGCAATAGCAAGACTCATTTGGGTGTCATCGGTGTAACACCCTGGTCTAATTTGATAACGGGGATGTTGAACATATCGACTCAAATCATTATAAGACTTCACAAATTCAGAGTCAGCATATTCAAATCCCGCGCCGTAGGCATCACCAATCGCTAATTCAAGGAGCATTTGTTGTTGGTTGTTGGTTGTTGGTTGTTGGTTGTTGGTTGTTGGTTGTTGGTTGTTGGTTGTTGGTTGTTGGTTGTTAGTTGTTGGTTGTTGGTTGTTGGTTGTTGGTTGTTGGTTGTTGGTTGTTGGTTGTTGGTTGTTGGTTGTTATACAAATTTTA
>DNGI01000381.1:0-122 GCA_003486645.1 Cyanobacteria bacterium UBA11370
AGGTTCATGATTTCTAGTAACGACTTTCGCCCTGGTGTCACGATTGAGTTAGATGGGTCTGTATGGCGGGTAGTGGAATTTCTCCATGTCAAGCCTGGAAAGGGTTCTGCCTTTGTGCGAAC
>DNGI01000381.1:320-907 GCA_003486645.1 Cyanobacteria bacterium UBA11370
AAGGGTTCTGCCTTTGTGCGAACTAAGCTAAAAAATGTTCAGAGTGGAAGTGTGGTTGAACGAACCTTCCGCGCTGGGGAAACGGTTCCTCAAGCCAACTTGGAGAAGCGCACAATGCAGCATACTTACAAGGAGGGGGATCAGTTTGTGTTTATGGATATGGAATCCTATGAGGAAAGCACTTTGAGTGCTTCTCAGATTGGCGATCGCGTCAAGTATCTCCATGAAGGGATGGAGGTTAATGTGGTGAATTGGGGTGATCAAGTGCTGGAAGTTGAATTGCCTAACTCTGTGGTGCTGGAAGTTGTTGATACTGATCCGGGTGTGAAAGGGGATACGGCTACGGGTGGTAGTAAACCTGCTATCGTTTCAACTGGCGCACAAGTAATGGTTCCCCTCTTTATTTCCATTGGAGAGCGGATTAAAATTGACACCCGTAATGATACTTACCTCGGTCGAGAGTAAACTGTTGTGACGAGGCGAGAGGCAAAACCGGAGTTTTGAGTTTTGAGTTATGAATTAAAAACTTTACTAAACTGTCAAAACGTTTGACTTGGAAGTTTTAACTCAAAACTTAAAACTTAAAA
>DNGI01000381.1:1126-2163 GCA_003486645.1 Cyanobacteria bacterium UBA11370
CAAAACTCAAAACTCAAAACTCATAACTCTCTTCCCTTTAGCCCCTGTATTAGTTGTGCCATTAGATTTTAACCAACTTCGTGAACTCCTAGCCGCGATCGCTCAAACTGACATTACCGAATTGAGCTTAAAAAGTACTGACTTTGAATTGACAGTACGTAAAGGGATGCACTCAATGCCTCCTATTGACTCCAGCGTGGGTAAAATAGGCAGCGTTAGTGATGCGGGTGTTATTACCCCATCTCCCGTAGCTGCAACTCTACCGAGTCCACCGACTCCTCTACCCGAAGTTGTCCCTAGAGATCCGGTTCCATCCGCACCCGCACCTTCTCCAACGGTTGATCCCAAATGGGAAGAGGTGAAATCTCCGATGGTAGGAACATTTTACCGATCGCCTGCTCCCGATGAACCCCCTTATGTGGACGTAGGCGATCGTATCAGTATCGGTCAAACTGTTTGTATCATCGAAGCCATGAAGCTGATGAACGAAATAGAGGCAGAAGTCTCTGGACAAGTCATGGAAATTTTGGTAAAGAATGGAGAGCCAGTAGAGTATGGTCAACCCTTAATGAGGATTAATCCTGGGTAATAATTACTCTATTGTCATGAATTAACGGAAATAGGCTAAAATCTGGGGATCACCTAATTTTTAGTAAAACTGATGGCAATAGCTAACTCTGTACCACACGAAGTCGTACAACAAGTTTCGGAGTATTTCAGTATCTTAAGTGAGCCAATGCGCTTGAGAATTTTGAATTTGCTGCGGGAGGGCGAGAAATGTGTACAAGAGTTAGTTGAAGCAACAGAAACCAGTCAAGCGAATGTCTCAAAACACCTGAAGGTGATGTTACAAGCGGGAATACTCAGCCGCCGCTCAGAAGGAACCTCTGCCTACTATAAGGTAGAAGATGAATTGATTTTTGAGCTGTGTAATTTAGTATGCGATCGCCTTGCTACCCGCATTGAGGAACAAGCGCGTCATTTTCGCCACTTTACCTTAGCTAATAAAGATTAATTTGTTGTTAGTTGTTAGTTGT
>DNGI01000381.1:2407-3052 GCA_003486645.1 Cyanobacteria bacterium UBA11370
CAACCAATAACAAACAACAAACACTACAGTTCAAAATTTTCTTCAAAATCTTCACGAGTCATCGGCTGGTCTACTAATATCCCTTCACCGCCTAAAACGTCTAGGGGTTTTCCTTCTACATCAATCCAAACCTTAACAGTTGGGTCTAAACTACTAGCCGTATAGATAACTTGCGCTAAACGACCTATCATAGAAGTACTACCACCACCACTGGTAAATTCTTGGGATAAATCGACGTGAACGCCATCAGATTCTACAGATAGATTTCGTAACGTTGTCCCTTCAGGAATTGTAGTAGCAGCCGTCCCTTGATCTGGGCCATTTAATAAACGATTAAACCCTGCTTCTAAAACCTCACGTTGAGTTTTTGCATTCTCTAAGGTTACAACAGAGGGAACTAATTTCAGTTTGCCATTAACATCATCAAGCCAATAAACTTGAATTTTTTCCTCGGTTGACGTTTGTGTAGACTCAGGGGGTTGAGATGAGGTTGGCGGTGGCGGTGTAGTAGATGTGAGGGAATTCCAAACCCACCACGCACCTCCACCTCCTGCTGCTAAAATTGCGGCAGAAAGACCAGCAATAATCCCGATAGGAATTCGACGGGTTTTGTGTTCGTTTTGCATTGGTTGTTGGTTGTTGGTT
>DNGI01000381.1:3357-4297 GCA_003486645.1 Cyanobacteria bacterium UBA11370
TCTCCCCCTCTCCCCCTCTATTGAAACAGGCAATTTAAAAGCGTGATATTACTGAGTGGAGAGGTTCACTTTCGTGGGTCGAATCGGACAAATGTTGCGACCTCTAATGTTTCAGTATCTATTTCTAATTTTAAGAGTCTTGCAGTAATACCTGCATCTTCTAAACTGCGGAGATTGAAACGGTTACTAATCCCACTGGCAAACCCTTGAACTAACGGTGACGGTAGTGCTTTACCATCAACCGATAGGACTGGCTCAATAAGCTGTAAACTATGTCCAGATTTAATCCCTAGTCCTGATTCTATTACAATCGTTAACGGTGGGGCGTTTCCTTCGACGGCTTCCACTTGGAAACGAACGCGGTTGTTTTCCAGTAAGTCTACCTGGGGGTTGATAAACTGATAACGCTGTGCAGCATTCCTGGAAAAACGACTGGCAATTTGTTGCAATTGAGCGGTTACATTAGGAGAGTCTAACGCTTGGTTGATATCAGCTTCAGTTAAAACTAATCGCACTCCTGCCTGCAAGGGTTCCTGTAGAGATGTGGCGGGAGACTCCTGAGTTCTTTGTCGAAGACGCTGTAAATCTACGTTAATCGGATCGGTTTCTAATTCCAAGGCATCAATCCGAATAGTGGGTGTTAGCCATAACCCTCGACCTGCAATGCGTACTTGTTCTATATTTCCGTTTAAAAGTTGGTAATTTGGGGTATTGTCAACTCGGACTTGTAGTTGTTCTACTTTTTCAAATCGAGAACGGATGGCATTTTCAGCTACGCTGTCAATGATTAAGCCAGGGGGAGAAACAATAGTTAGTAAGCCGGATAGGAGGATGGTGAAGAGTTCCATTGTGTGCTGATTTGGGGTTTTTGGTTGATGGGGTGTTGCTGTTAGCTGTTTTATTATTATTGTGGGTCTGTGTGGCAACGGATGTGGCAACG
>DNGI01000381.1:4510-5256 GCA_003486645.1 Cyanobacteria bacterium UBA11370
GATGTGGCAACGGATTGGGTAACGGATGTAACGGATGGGACGGATGTGGCAACGGATGTGGCAACGGATTGGGTCGCGGATTTAATGGATGTAAGGGATGGGACGGATTGTTAAGGATGGGTCTGGGTGGCGTTTGGGTTGGGAATCTGATGCAACTGAGTATCAAGGGTTGGTGGGTACGGATGATTGGGTTATTGAATTGACTGGTGCGGAGTTAGATGATTTTTGTTGTTTGTTGGGACAGCTTGATCGGACAATGAGGGAGATGGCGTTTGAGTTGATGGATCAGGAAAAAATTGTTTGTGAGGCGGAAAGTGATTTGATGTGGATGGAGGTGGAGGGTTATCCCTCTGCTTATACAGTACGTTTCATTTTAAACCAGGGTCGCCGTTGTGAAGGGTGCTGGCTACCTCAAGCGGTTCCGGGTTTGGTAGAAGCGGTTCACTCGCTGAAAGTATTTTAGCTTTATTGTTTAAATTAAAATTTTTATGGTATCCTAGTATAGGTGTTTCGGGGCGTAGCGCAGCTTGGTAGCGCACTACTTTGGGGTAGTAGGGGTCGTGGGTTCAAATCCCGCCGCTCCGATAACTGAAAAATAGCCAGTAAACCCCTACTGGCAAGTAATTAAAAGCCTAATGGTTTCCAAAGGAGTTTTGGGACTATTAGGCTTTCTCAATGAAGGCAGGAGGCTTTTATACTGGTTTTTGGAAGAAGCTATGTAACACGCAGTTGCAGCTCATATTAGT
>DNGI01000381.1:5538-7294 GCA_003486645.1 Cyanobacteria bacterium UBA11370
TATGAACGCAACTTGGTATAACACTCTGTATCCAGCACTAAGCTGTTGTGCCTACAAGTTGCATTAGGGTTAATGCTGAAGCCATTGATATGACTATGTTTTATAATTTTGAATTCTGCATTTTGAATTTTGAATTGCTTATCCTATGTCCTACAGCGAGTTTAGTTTAGCGAAGGCTAAACGAGAGTTCGGCTTAACCACTTTGGAAAAACGCGATATTTTCGCAGATGTTGCTGAATTACCTGCGAGTAACTTACTCGCAGAAATCCTTAACTATAATCTCCCGATCGCACTAGGGAGTAATAGTGAAAAAGCACGTTCTGAACTCATTATCGCACCCATTTTAGTGGATTTACGCCGCCAATTCCAAGAGCAAATAAATTTATTTTCTGGTGTAGATTTTACGGTTGATGATACCAGAGGGTTAAATGGCACTTGCGACTTTATTATTACTAAATCTCCAGAAATTCTGATCGTTACAGCACCAGTTATTACAGTGGTAGAAGCTAAAAAAGAAAATATTACGTTAGGGTTGGGGCAGTGTGCAGCGGAAATGGTAGCCGCCCAAATTTTTAATGAGCGAACTGAGGAAAACTCGGCAATTAAGATTAAAACAATTTACGGTGCGGTGACAACGGGCAGCATTTGGCAATTTCTAAAATTAGAAGGACAAACCTTGAGTATTGATTTAAGTGAATATTATCTTAAAGATGTAAATAAAATTCTCGGTATTTTAGCGAATGGCATTTCTCAATGCACTATGAGCAATTAGCAATTTACCTTAATATCAAAACATGAACCTATCCAAACAATCTTGGTTAACACGATTACAACAGTATCGTGCTATTGCTGTAATTCGGGCATCTGATTATTCCTTGGGATATCACATGGCGCAAGCTGTAGCGGTGGGAGGGATATCGTTAATTGAGATTACTTGGAATAGCGATCGCGCCTCTGAACTGATTGCTCAACTTCGTCAAGATTTGCCTAATTGTATTATTGGCACAGGGACGCTTTTAAATTTAAAACAATTGCAAGAGGGGATTAAAGCAGGGGCGCAGTTTCTCTTTACTCCCCATGTTGAGATAGAACTAATTGAAGCTGCTATAGCAGCGGATATTCCAATTATACCGGGCGCACTCTCCCCTACAGAAATTGTGACGGCTTGGAATGCGGGGGCGAGTTGCGTTAAAGTATTTCCTATTCAGGCAGTAGGTGGGGCAAGTTACATTAGAGCGTTACAAGGTCCACTGGGTCATATTCCTCTAATTCCTACAGGTGGTGTAACCCTAGCGAATGCCAAAGATTTTATTCATGCTGGTGCGATCGCGGTAGGTTTATCGGGAGACTTGTTTCCTAAAGCACTCATGGAAGTGGGTAATTGGGATGCGATCGCTCTACAAGCAAACACTCTGATACAACAATTTCAGCAGGAAGGGTAAAGTGGATATTTTTCGTTTCCATCCCCTTGCGGGGAAGTGAAGTTGGAAAGGTGAAAATGTAGATTATCTATCACTTGAAGGATAAAATCGCACAAAGTGCCATTTTATGCTTTAAATAGGTGAGTGCCATTTTATCCTTCCAGCTTAGTGCCATTTTATCGGTGAAGTGGCAAAGACAGTATTAGGAGTATAAATATTAGCAAACATGGCAATTCCATATAGGGTTAAATTTGCTTGTGAATTCCCTTGACATTGAGCATTACCAGAAATTAAATTGTATCCCAGTGTATTAAATAAGCTGTTCGTCATTTAAA
>DNGI01000426.1 GCA_003486645.1 Cyanobacteria bacterium UBA11370
CTCGATAAGGCAATTTAAATACCGATTAGCTTATACCCAGTTGCGGTCAAAGATAGTAGATAGGAAAGACTAGGAGGACAAGGGGGACAAGGAGGACAAGGGGGACAAAGGGGACAAGGAGGACAAGGGGGAAGTGTTTTACAAATCATTTAAAATTGCTATATCTAGAATGGGGAGTCGGAGCCTCCAAAATCTAAAATCTAAAATCTAAAATCTAAAAGGGTCATGCTAGAAACGAAGCAAAGAGATGTTCAAGTTCTCCCGATTGGTATCAATACGACCGTTATGCGATCGCGCACTTGGGACAGGCTTAAATTTGAAATTGAATATGCCTTACAACGGGGAACTACGGCAAATTCTTATTTAATTAAAGCCGATAAAATTGCTCTCATCGATCCACCTGGCGAATCCTTCACGGAAATCTTTTTAACAGAATTAAAAAAACGAATCGATCCAACCCAAATTGATTATGTCATTCTGGGTCACGTCAATCCTAACCGTGGTATTACGCTCAAAGCTTTATTAGAACTAGCCCCTCAGATTACATTTGTTTGCTCAAATCCAGGTGCGATCGCATTACGAACTATCTTAGAATCACCGGATTTAAACATTACTGTGGTGCGAGGGGATGAAACCTTAGATTTAGGAAAAGGTCATCACTTAGAATTTATATTAACTCCAAACCCTCGTTGGCCTGATTCTCTTTGCACTTACGACCCCATTACCAAAATTCTTTTTACTGATAAATTATTTGGGGCACACCTTTGTGGCGATCAGGTGTTAGATGAAGGATGGACAATAATTAGTGAACACCGCCGTTATTATTTCGATTGTGTCATGGCTCCCCATGCACGGCAAGTGGAAAAAGCATTAGATAAATTAGACGATTTTCCGGTAAAACTTTATGCGACAGGTCACGGGCAATTGGTACGCTATAGCTTAATTCCCTTAACACAATCCTATCGCCAGTGGTGTGAGGAGCAAAAGTCTCAAGATACGACAGTTGCAATGCTGTATGCGTCAGCGTATGGGAATACGGGGACAGTAGCACAGGCGATCGCACGGGGGATTACGAAAGCAGGAGTTGCGGTAGAATCCCTCAATTGTGAAGTTGCTGATCCAGAAGAAATTCGGGTCGCCGTGGAAAAAGCGGAAGGGTTTATTATGGGTTCTCCTACTCTCGGAGGTCATGCACCAACGCAGATTCAAACCGCTCTTGGTATTGTACTATCAACAGCCACAAAAACGAAATTAGCGGGGGTGTTTGGTTCCTATGGTTGGAGTGGGGAAGCGATTGATTTGATTGAAAGTAAATTTCGGGATGCGGGGTATCAGTTTGGATTTGAAACGATTCGGGTCAAGTTTAAACCAACCGAAGTTACTCTGAAATATTGTGAGGAAGCGGGAACTGATTTTGCTCAAGCATTGAAGAAAGCCAAAAAAGCGCGAACATCTCGCCAACAGGTGACAGATTCACAAATTGCCCGAACAGAACAGGCGGTTGGACGTTTAATTGGTTCGTTGTGCATTGTCACAGCAAAGCAGGGAGATGTTACGGGGGCAATGTTAGCAGATTGGGTTTCTCAAGCAACCTTTAATCCACCCGGTTTGACCGTTTCAGTAGCGAAAGATCGGGCGATAGAATCGCTAATGTACCAAGGAGATAAGTTTGTTTTAAATATTTTAGAAGAAGGAAAACATTTGGGTTTAATGAAGCATTTTCTCAAACCTTTTGCACCTGGAGAAGACCGATTTTCAGGGGTGGCGACGGCAGAGGGAGAAAATGGTTGTCCAATTTTAACTGATGCGTTGGCCTATGTGGAATGTCGGGTAGAAAATCGCATGGAATGTGGCGATCATTGGTTAGTTTACGGAATAGTTACGAATGGGAAATTGCTATCCGATGGAGTGACAGCTGTGCATCATCGCAAGTCGGGGGCGCATTATTGATCAGGTTGAAGAATATGTAATGCAAGATGCCTTTGGCAGCTTAACGCAGCGGCGCGTTCATGAAGTATAGCCAAATGCGTTAGCGCAATCCAAAATTTTTGCATCCAAAACCAAAAATGGTATAGCAGAAGGCAGAACGCAGAGGGCTTTTATGCAAAGGACAGTTCGCGCAGCGTTCTCGTCAAGGAGTAGGTAGAAGCTTATAAAATCAAGGGTTTGCTGCAATTAAGAATGTCCTAACCACTTTGGCGATAGCTATATAACCTCTCTCAAAAAGTTATTCTCTGTCGAGAGATATTTTTAATACTTTATTAAATATTTATTAGATATTGGGTAGATCTAATTTTATAGTGTTAGATTATTAGATTTATCTATTAAATAAAACCTAATTTAACCTCAATTCAGCGAATAGGCTTAAAGGATTCAGCCATCTGGCTGATGTAATAGCTTCTAGGAGAAGAATAAAAGGAAAGTAAGTATCTATTTAGATGCAAATTTGCAATTTTAGTATAACAATCTCATGGTTCAAAATTGTGTGGCTCCCGACTTTAGGGGTAGAAATTTCAGTGGCGAAGATCTCAGTGGCGCTAACTTGAGTGGTGGTAATTTAAGTGGTGCTGATCTGACGGGTGCTGACTTAAGTGAAGCAAATTTAAGTGATGTTGATCTGAGTGGTGCTGATTTAAGCTTGGCCAACCTAAGTTTAGCCAAATTAAGTCGAGCAAATCTCAACTATGCTGAGTTAATTGCTGCTGATTTGAGTGGTGCTGACTTGAGAAGTGCTGACTTGAGAAATGCCGATCTCAAAGGTGCTGATTTGAGTGGTGCTGACTTGAGAGGCGCTGATTTGAGTGGTGTTCAATTAAGTAGAGTCAACCTAAAGGGTGCTGACTTGAGAGGAGCAAAATTGAGTCAAGTCAAATTGAAGAATACTAATTTGAGAGGTGTAAAGCTGATAGATACTTGACACTGTAAAGCATAAATCTGTGGCAAAACCAAAAGTGGTTCGTTCCGAAAGTGGGGCAAAGGTTAAAGAAAAAAGGACTTTAACGCCTTTGCCCTTCTCCCTTCCCCTTTTTCCTCCTTTGATGCTAGACGCGTATTCTTATCCACGGACTCAGCAGAACGTACCGAAATCAGTTAATATCGTAACTGTTAACTTTTATTGCTTCTGCTTAATAAATTCCATGGCGATCGCGCCTAACCTTTGGAATAGGTCCAAGGTGTAACTTCGTTTTAAGCTAGAAAACAGTGTTTGAGAGGATTGAACCGAATGGGATACACACTTCCCGATCTACCTTATGCCTATGATGCGCTAGAACCGCACATCTCCGCTAAAACCTTTGAGTTTCACCACGACAAGCACCACGCGGCTTACGTGAACAACTACAACACGATGGTGAAAGATGCGGGGATGGATGACAAATCCATTGAGGAAGTCATCAAAGCAGCTTACAATGACTCTTCCAAGACGGGCTTATTTAACAATGCGGCGCAGGCGTGGAACCACACCTTCTTCTGGAATTCTATGAAACCCGGTGGTGGCGGTACTCCTACAGGCGCTGTCGCAGAAAAGATCAATGCTGACTTCGGCAGCTACGATAAGTTCAAAGAAGAGTTCAAGAAGGCGGCGGTGAGTCAGTTCGGCAGTGGATGGGCTTGGCTGGTTCTTGATAATGGTACGCTCAAAGTGGTGAATAGCCCGAATGCAGTCAACCCCCTAGCGCTGGGAATGACTCCGTTGTTAACCTGTGATGTTTGGGAACACGCCTACTATTTGGATTACCAAAACCGTCGTCCTGACTTTGTTGAGACGTTTATCAATAGCCTGATTAACTGGGACTTCGTTAATCAGCAAATGGCTGCTTAGGAACGGTTAAACCACCTGTAGAGCAAGGATACGATCTATCATGCTCCTACCGTCTGGTCTATACAACGTACAACTGAGAACTGCCATAATGCCTTGGTAAATTAAGCTACCCCGTCTGCTTCTTTGAATTAGGCGGGGTTTCTGGTAAAAAAGCCTAAAAAACATGGATAGTAAAGACCTAGCCAAATATATCGAAGCCACAGACGGAATTTCTAAGCCCTGGTTGTTAGTGCAACTGCGGTTACGAAAACTGCAAGAGCGTAGAGCTACAATGCTACCAGATGCCTACACGCAAGAACTTGCTGAAATTCACCAAGATCTGATGAACCTAGGGGAATGGTGGCATGGTATTGAAGATGAAGCCTTTGGCTACAGAGACTAATACCATCTTTGAGTGCAACTTGGTCTCCCCCCCTCACCCTCTCACCCCCTCTCCCCCCCTCACCCTCTCACTCCATCCTGATCCCATGATCCAACTCACAGGCTTGACTTCAAACAATCACGTCTTTTAACAAGATTTGCTCACAATCAACAACCCATTTTTCAGTGAACTACCACACACTTCCGCTACGCGGTAAGTGTGGGCTTCCTACCCAACAGATAGCGGGATAGTGGATTTCTTGCGTCCTCCTCTACCCCGTCTTACATCTGGACAATAGGCTTTATCCCCCGTTCCAGAGGAGCCAGCGCCGTGGGCGGGTTTCCCACGCCACTTGCCACAACGGGGGGAACCCCCGCAAGGCAGTGGCTCGACTTGAGGCGACTGGCGTGTCAAGATCCGTAGTCCTTCGTCTCGAAGGTTGATAGCTGCATTTACATCCCTGTCGTGGGTAGTTTGGCAATGCTCACAAGTCCAACTTCTTACATCTAGCGGTAGGCTACTGACTTGCTGGCGACATACATGGCAGGTCTTAGAGCTAGGGAAAAATCTATCAACTTCTTGATAGACTTTCCCTTCCGCTTCAGCCTTGTATTTGAGCATCGTACAAAACATTCCCCAGCCAACCTGATGGATTGATTTAGCTAGACAGGGGTTTTGCATCATCCCTTTAATGTTAAGATTTTCCACGACAATTACTTGGTTTTCGTTAACTATCCTACGCGATAGCTTGTGCAGAAAATCTCCACGACAGTTAGTAATCTTTCTGTGAACCCTAGCGACTCTCTTTCTGGCTTTATTGCGGTTATTAGAACCTTTCTGTTTTCTAGATAGCTGCTGTTGTTTGAGCTTTAAATTCCTCTCGTGCTTGCTGAGTATTCGGGGATTATCGAACTTAGACCCATCGCTGGTGACAGCGAAATGGTTCAGTCCCAGGTCAATACCTATTGCTTTGCCATCCGTGCTTGAGTGTGGCCAATCCTTACCATCATCAAATAGAATAGCTGCGAAGTATTGACTGGAGCCGTTCTTGGAGATAGTTACCGTCTTGATTTTCCCCTCAATTTTTCTGTGAATAGTCGCCCGACAATCGCCTATCTTGGGGATAGTTAAATGACTATCTGCCACCTTAACGTTTTGAGGATACTGTATTGACGGCTTGCCATGCTTTGACTTAAATCTAGGGTATGAAGCCCTTTTCTCAAAAAAGTTCTTAAAAGCTACTCCCAGGTTTAAACAGACTTGTTGTAAGCATTGTGAATACGTCCGAGTTAACCACTCATGCTCTTTCTTTAGCTGTGGAATTAGCTTCTTAACGTCATAACCTGACAACCCTTTACCCGTCTGTTGGTATGTCTGGTTGATCAAATTCAGACTATAATTCCACAACCAACGGCAATTACCAAACGATTGTTCTAGTAACTGTTGTTGTTGTGGAGTGGGATAAAGTCTGACTTTGACGACCTTAAGCATTTACAGCCAAAAGAATTTGCTATAAATTCTATCCTAGACTTGTCGTCTTCGGCTCCACATCCTGACCGGGATTCATCCCACTCCTCCCAACACCAGGGGTAGGACGTGGGGCTTCTCCCGGAAGAAAGCTAAATTAGAAGTATAGAGTTTAATTATTGTGGCTAAAATGTAGCCAGTCGCTACCTCATAAACTCAAATCCCCTGATTGCAATAAGTTGAGAGCATTCTCCATGTTTGATGCCACACAAATCCTCATTGACCACTTTGTTCAACAGATACGGGAAGGCTACCGACGTACCTACGGTGGCTGGAAGTCTGACTATGCTGATATTATTGGCTGGGCAGGCAGTATGGCATTGGAAAATATTGCCAATAGTGATGCCCTTTATCACAATGTCGAGCATACAATTTTGGTCACGTTAGTCGGGCAGGAAATCCTGCGAGGTAAGCATATCCGTGAAGGAGGTATTTCCTGCGAAGACTGGATGCACGCCATTATTTCCTTACTGTGCCATGATATTGGCTATGTTAAAGGAGTTTGCCGACAAGACCGACAGCATGAAGGCTTATATGCTACAGGTGTAGATGGTGAGATGGTGAAGCTACCTCCAGGTGCAACCGATGCCAGCCTCACTCCCCACCATGTAGACCGAGGTAAATTGTTTATTGAGGAGCGCTTTGGTGGTAATTTACTGATTGATTCTGAAGAAATTAAGCGCAATATTGAACTGACTCGTTTCCCTGTGCCCACAGATGCCGACCATCAAGATAAAGTTAAACTTCCTGGTTTGGTGAGAGCAGCAGATTTAATTGGTCAGCTTAGTGATCCCCGATATCTAAAGAAGATTAGTGCATTGTACTATGAATTTGAGGAAACTGGGGTAAACAAACACTTGGGTTATCGTCATCCAGGAGACTTGCGTAAGAACTATTCCCAGTTTTACTGGAAAGGAGTTTATCCCTACATTGAACAGTCTTTACGCTACTTAGAATTGACTCTTGAAGGCAAACAAATTGTGGCTAATCTGTATGCGAATGTGTTTGTAGTAGAACATGAACAGCCCTCTCTCAAGCCATCTATCAGTGCAGCTTAAGTAGCCGATACTGTTTATCTTCCTCTAATTCAAAATTTAAAAACAATAGGGTCATGGTTAATTTGTTTGCCATGACTCTTTCTCTTTATTAGTAATAAGTAGATTAGTAATGAGTAGTGTTGAGCGATCGCCTGCTAATGTTTGAGGGAATTGAATTAGAGATAACAATCGTCTAGCTTTTTGGGAAGGTAGGAGATGGCAGGTTAATGCTTAGTTTGAAATCGGCTGAATTCGGTATTATATTATAGGATATAATTGTATTATATTTATTCAAAACTGCTACTGTATCTATGCCTTTCCAAGAGGTCCATTGATTATGGATTATCCATTTGAATTTAATATAGATAAAGGAATTGATGCAATCCTTTACATCATCCAGAATGGAGCAAAGCCTACATTCCATCATATTTCTAAAGTTATATACTTTGCCGATAAAGAACACCTGCAAAAGTACGGTCGATTGATTTTTGGTGATCATTATGTTGCTATGAAGCATGGACCAGTTCCAAGTGAGATTTATGAGATTCTCAAAGTTACTAGGGGTGATAAATTGTTATCGTGTACACCTAATGAACTGGTTGACAAAGCTAAATCATCTTTCAGTGTTAAGGAGAAATATAAAGTTAACCAGCTAAGAGAGGCGAATTTAGACGTTTTTAGCGAATCTGACCTGGAGTGCTTAGATTACTCAATCACAAAATATGGAAACTTATCTTTTGACGAGCTTACAGATTTAAGCCATGATGAAGCTTGGGAAGCTACAACTGAAAATGAATTGATAGAAATTGAATATATTTTAGCTACCTTAGATAATGCCGATGAACTTATTGACCATTTGCAAGATCAATATCCAGGAGAAGCCTGATGATCTCAAAGTGGGAAATATTCTACGTGCCTTCTTGCCGTTATGCTAAACCGATAAAAGATAAATTTGTAGTGATCGCTTATGTAAATCCTTCACCACATGGATTCTTTATTAATTCAAGAATAAATAAATTTATAAGCAACAGACCTTATCTTTTGGCTTGTGAAGCTCAAATATTGGCTAATCAACATCCATTTCTTAAATACGATTCTTATATAGACTGTAGAGAAATATTCTCTTTTTTGGAAAGTGAATTAACGGATACAAGAGGAATTATGAGTTCAGATGCACAGGCAGCAGTCATTGAAGCCGTAAATTCTTGCCGTGTTTTAGAACGCATACATAAGACTAGAATTTAAAAATAACAAACAACAATGCTTTTCAGGATGAGCGCATTAACCTTTTCCAAAGCCGTTAGAATCTATTAAGCGATCGCCGAGTGTCGAGACTTGCTCAACAGTAGGCGATCGCTTAATACCATTTTGGATTTTAGATTTTGGATTGGGTAATCTGATGGCTGATAGCTGATAGCTAACTGCTAGAACAGCTACAATAACTCCCCAGTTTCTTGTAACGAATGCAAACGTTGATAAATCCCCTCATGACGCAGCAATTCTTCATGACTACCAACTTCAACAATTCGCCCTTGATCGAGAACTACAATTTTATCTGCATCCCGTACCGTACTCAGTCGGTGAGCAATAATAATTGTAGTGCGAGTCCCTTGAATACTCCGCATTGCTAACTGAATCGATCGCTCAGATTCGTAGTCTAAACTAGATGTTGCTTCATCAAAAACTAACACATCTGGCTCTACTAATAGCGCCCTTGCAATACCCAATCGTTGCCGTTGCCCACCCGATAATCGCAATCCACGCTCACCCACTACGGTATAGTAACCTTGAGGCAATTGTTCAATCACCTCATCCATTCTCGCAATGCGACAAGCGTCTTGAACCTTCTGGAAACTAATACTAGGATTTCCATAAGTCAGGTTATCGAGCAACGTACCATTAAAGATATCAACTTCCTGGTGAACAATTGCTAAACGCTTGCGATATCCCGTAATATCCAAATTACGAATATCGACCCCATCCATTAAAATCCGACCTTCATTCGGTTCAAAATACCGAAATAAAAGCTTGACTAAAGTAGACTTTCCCGAACCAGAACGACCGACTAATGCTACAGTTTGATAGGGTTCAATCAGCAGTTGAACGTCCTTTAAAACGGGTCGTCGAGTATCATAACTAAAACTCAGATTACAAAACTCAACCTTACCCGTAAACTGATAAGATTTGGGAGTATCAGTCGCATCTAAAACAATCCCAACCCCATCTCTGCCTGTTGGTAACTGGATAAATTCATGAAATCGAATCATTGAGGCATAACGACGAGCAAATGTTTCCGCTAGAAGATTAATCGGTTCTAGTTCTGCGTAGGCAATGCTACCGACGGTTAAAATCGTCATAAAGTGCCCTAGGGAAATATGACCTTGTATCGTCGATAACAATGCCAAAGCCAGTATAGAAAACACACAGGTTTGAATCACCGTTCGTTGCCAGGTTGCCAATTTAACGTAACCCAAATGAAGGCGATACAAAACAAATGTGAGTTCCCGATTTAAACGCGATCGCTGCCGCTTAAGTTCCACGGCTTCCGCCGCAAATGCTTTGACGGTTTTAACATTGGTAACAATTTCTGAGGTGCGACTTTCAGTATTTTCTTGATACCGATCTAATATCTCCTCCTGGTCAATTAATTTCTTTAAATCTCTCAGACCAAAGCCCAAAATTAATACAAAAGAAATTAAAAACCCAAGACCAATTCGCCACTCAATTAACCAGATAATCACAAAAATACCCAGTACCCGTGCTAATTTAGGAATGAGTTGTCCGGCAATTTCTGGATAAGTCCAAGTATGATTGGCAATCCCTTTGGCAACTCGTGTAGCAATCCGTCCCGGATTATGTTCGTCGTAAAAATCAAGGGGTAGAGTCAGAATCTTTTCTATCGCTTTCTCTAATTGATCACGACGCGCACGTAGGGGAATTTCCCAGTGAAACCAACTACTGATCCAAGGTTGAATTGGCGCTCGAACAACGGTGACAATGAAAATGATCGTCAGTAGTACTGTCAGGGACAAAAACTGATTCACCGAAGTTTGGGTAAGAGTAGCAACAGTCTCCACCCAACTTTTCCAGGGTTCATCTAGGGGTTGATTCGATAAAACGTTCAAAATTTGCCCGATCGCATAGGGGGCCATCAGATCGATAATTTCAAAGGCGCTGGCGGCAGCAATGCTTAAGATAGAGATGCCCCAATAGGGGCGAAAATAGTTGAGGATATCTCGAAAGTTGGCCATGATGCTCCCGACTTAGCAGCACTGGCATAACCTAAACAGGAGTTTCTACCAGTCTTTGTAGTATATAAAATACATTATACTACAGTTGCTATTCGGTGAGTCATGAATTTAGTGATGAATTTGAAGAGTTAGGACATAGCAACCGAGTTGAAGGTTTTTTGACCAGAGTTCATAGGTAAGTTCCAGGCGTTGCGGTAGAGAATTGCCCTCTAACTGGAGAAACCGAGTGTAATTCCGCAATTGAAATGACTCATGAGGCTTGAGGGTGTCACCTCGTAACCAATAGCGGCTGATACCGTAAACCCCTCGTTCCCAAAGGTGACGATAACTTAGACTACCGTGACCCTGCATCGTCATCATCACCCGGTAAGGGGAAATTTCTAGCCACAGGAGTCGGTGATTGTTATTCTTGGTTGAGTGAGTCTCTCCAGTTGTAGGGTCTTGTGGAGTCAATTCCTGAAGAGCAGGCTCTCTCAAAAGCAAGTGAAACCGTTCTTGGTCTTTTTGATAGAGTGTAGCAGCAGTTTCTACAGTAAACCAAATCGGCAGATCGGTAGACACTAGGGAGAGGCAAATGGGCAAGCGGTGATGGGTGAGCATGAAATTTGAGCCACTAAATGGAGATATGTAGCATACCTTTCCACTTCATAACAAAGATTCGTACCTACCTGCCAACGGTATTTCCAGTGAACTACCTACACCGCCCTACGGGTCGGTGTGGGCTTCCTGTCCAACAGAAAGCACCGTAGTAGATTTCTTTCGTCCTCTATTACTGCGTCTTACATCTGGACAACAGGCTTTATCCCCCGTTCCAGAGGAGCCAGCGCCGTGGGCGGGTTTCCCACGCCACTTGCCACAACGGGGGTTCCCCCCGCAAGGCAGTGGCTCGACTTGAGGCGACTGGCGTGTCAAGATTCGTAGTCCTTGATCTCGAAGGTTAATAGCTGCGTTGATGTCCCTATCGTGGCTAGTTTGGCAATGCTCACAAGTCCAATTTCTGACATCCAGCGGTAGGCTACTGACTTGATTAAGACATACATGGCAGGTCTTAGAGCTAGGGAAAAATCTATCAACTTCCTGATAAACTTTCCCTTCCCTTTCCGCCTTGTATTTAAGCATGGTGCAGAACATCCCCCAGCCCACCTGATGGATTGATTTAGCTAGGCAATGATTTCTCATCATCCCTTTGACATTGAGATTTTCTACTACAATTACTTGGTTTTCGTTAACTATCCTACGCGATAGCTTGTGCAGAAAATCTTTACGGCAGTTAGTAATTTTTCGGTGAACTCTAGCAACTTTCTTTCTGGCTTTATTGCGGTTATTAGAACCTTTCTGTTTTCGAGATAGTTGCTGTTGCTTAAGCTTTAAGTTTCTCTCGTGCTTGTTGAGTATTCGAGGGTTGTCTTCCTTATCACCATCACTGGTAACAGCGAAGTGGGTCAATCCCAAGTCAATACCTACTGCGTTCCCCTCAAGGGTTGAGGAGGGTTTCTCTTTGCCATCATCGAACAAGATCGCAGCGAAGTATTGGTTGGAGCAATTTTTCGATAGGGTGACAGTCTTAATCTTGCCCTCAATTGTTCTATGAATAATTGCTGATACCTCACCGATTTTGGGAAGAGTTAAATGTTTTTCTTTTATTTTGACATTCTGAGGGTACTGGATTGATTGCTTGCCATTTTTGGATTTGAATCTCGGATATTTAGCCCTTTTTTCAAAAAAGTTCTTCAAAGCTACTCCCAGGTTTAA
>DNGI01000425.1 GCA_003486645.1 Cyanobacteria bacterium UBA11370
GAAGCCCCACGTCCTACCCCTCTATTGGGAGGCGTGGGATGAATCCCGGTCAGTATGTAGAGCCGAAGACGACAAGTAGGCGCTACAATTTATAACAAATTCTTTTGGCTGTAAATGCTTAAAGTCGTCAAAGTCAGACTCTATCCCACTCCACAACAACAACAGTTACTAGAACAATCGTTTGGTAACTGTCGTTGGCTGTGGAATTATGGTCTGAACTTGATGAATCAAACCTATAAACAGACGGGTAAAGGGTTGTCAGGTTATGACATTAAAAAGCTAATTCCACAGTTAAAGAAAGAACATCAATGGTTAACCTTAACTTATTCCCAGTGCTTACAACAGGTCTGTTTAAACCTGGGAGTAGCTTTGAAAAACTTTTTTGAAAAAAGGGCTAAATATCCTAGATTCAAATCCAAGCATGGCAAGCAATCAATCCAGTACCCTCAAAATGTCAAAGTTGCTGAAAAACATTTAACTATCCCCAAAATCGGTGAGGTATCAGCAATTATTCATAGGGAAATTGAGGGCAAAATTAAGACTGTCACCCTGTCAAAAAATTGTTCCAACCAATACTTCGCTGCTATCTTATTCGATGATGGCAAACCTCAACCCTCCTCAAGCATTGAGGGGAAGGCAATAGGTATTGACTTGGGATTGACCCACTTCGCTGTCACCAGTGATGGTGATAAGTTTGACAATCCTCGAATACTCAAGAAGTACTCGTGTAATTTAAAACTCAAACAACAGCAGTTATCTCGAAAACAGAAAGGTTCTAATAACCTCAATAAAGCCAGAAAGAAAGTCGCTAGAGTTCACCGAAAAATCACTAACTGCCGTAAAGATTTTCTGCACAAGCTATCGCGTAGGATAGTTAACGAAAACCAAGTAATTGTAGTAGAAAATCTCAATGTCAAAGGGATGATGAGAAATCATTGTCTAGCTAAATCTATTCATCAGGTTGGCTGGGGAATGTTCTGCACCATGCTTAAATACAAGGCGGAAAGGGAAGGGAAAGTTTATCAGGAAGTTGAGCGGTTTTTCCCTAGTTCTAAAACCTGTCATGTATGTCGCCAGCAAGTCGGGAGTTTACCACTAGATGTCAGAAATTGGACTTGTGAGCATTGCCAAACTACCCACGACAGGGACATCAACGCGGCGATTAACCTTCGAGATCAAGGACTACGAATCTTGACACGCCAGTCGCCTCAAGTCGAGCCACTGCCTTGCGGGGGGAACCCCCGTTGTGGCAAGTGGCGTGGGAAACCCGCCCACGGCGCTGGCTCCTCTGGAACGGGGGATAAAGCCTGTTGCCCAGATGTAAGTCGCAGTAATAGAGGACGCAAGAAATCTACTACAACGCTTTCTGTTGGACAGGAAGCCCACACCGACCCGTAGGGCGGTGTAGGTAGTTCACCACGATTGTAAACTGAGCTTTCAACTGAGCTATTCACTTGTGCTCAATCTGCATCCGATCTGAAGGGTGAGTACTAATTACTGACCACTCAAAGTATAGTTGAATGCAGCTTGAGCTGAAGCACCCGCGTGCGATCGCTCACCCTAAATTTAGGTCAATCACTCCCCCTCCCCCACTCTCCCACTCTCCATTCTTATGACTCTTCCTCCAGAACTAATCACCCTAGCCCACTACATGGCTGGTGAATTTGAGAATAAACAACAAGCACTTGCAGACCCCGCTTGGTACGTTCACCTTCGCCTCTGGCAACGACCTGTGCCCTTATTTACTGAAGATAGCCTGACTTTATTTGTCGAACAAGCTCCTATCCTCAACCTCGATCAACCTTACCGTCAACGCCTCATGCGCTTGCATCTAGGAAATACATCTCCAGGATGCTTACAAGTGCAATATTATATGTTTAAAAACTTGGAAACAGTGCGAGGGGCTGGTCGGAATCCAGACGTGTTGAGACAAATTGGAACTGAACAAATCGAGTTTTTACCTGGCTGTACCCTGATCGTTCAACAGCACCAGGTTAATGCAACTTCCTATACGTTTTCTGCTTCATCAGCAACGGATAGCCCTTGTCAGTTTAGTTATGAGGGCAACACGTATCAAGTTTCCTTGGGATTTGAGGCAACATCAGAGGAATTCCGCAGCTATGACAAGGGGATTGATCCCTCCAGTGGTAAAGCGATTTGGGGGGCTTTACTGGGTCCATTTCGGTTTACCAAACTTCAAGATTTTGGGTCTGAATTATTGGTATGACGGTTCTTTATTGTTGGTTGTTGGTTGTTAGTTGTTTGTGATTAGTGTTTAGTTAGGGTTTAATAACGGATCACCAATAACCAATAAATAAGTTAAGTGGCTATACTACGGGGAACTCCTTCTAAGGCTTCTTCCTCAGTTTCAAAGATTTCAAATACTGAATCCATCATCGTGACTTCAAATACTAATTTAGCTTCGGGATGAACATTACAAATGCGGAAGCTTCCTTTTACTTTATCAGCATCTCGCATTCCAGCGACTAACGAAGTCAGACCTGAACTGTCAATAAAATTAACTTGACTCAGATTAACAACCACATGACGGCTGAGTTTGGATATACATTCTTGTAATTTCAGCCGAAATTGCCAAGCTGTTGTAATGTCCAAGCGTCCGATTGGTGCTAGAACAATAATCGTCGTGCCATCTTTAGTTGTGTACGTTTTTTGATCAATATGAATCATCAATGACCTCCTTGCAGCGATAGCTCCCCTTGAACCTCAAGAGGAGCCTTGTTGGGATTGGGGTTAACTCGACTAATTAAGCCTTGAACACTCAGTTGAAACAAGGATCGCCTTGATTGTGCTGATACGTGTTACTTACCCCAGTAGTTTAACTCAGATATACTTTGAGCGGTCAGCAATCAGCAGTGAGCCATCATCTCTAATGGTGATGATACTACTGAGCAGTTGACTTGAATGCCCAGTTTATAAGCCTGCCGAGTATATCTCAATCAGGTTGAAGGTGTCCAGTTTGCCCAGTCTTGAGGCTTCAGGAAGGTATCGTACAACTCGGCTTCTGGGGTATGGGGTTGGGGATGGTAGCCATATTCCCAACGGACTAAAGGAGGGAGAGACATGAGAATGGACTCCGTTCGCCCATTCGTTTGCAGACCAAAGATAGTACCCCGGTCGTAAACTAAGTTAAATTCGACATATCGACCCCGACGATAGAGTTGGAAGTTTCGTTCGCGATCGCCATACTCCATCCCTCGCCGCCGCTCTACAATCGGTGTATAAGCAGGCAAAAAGGCATTCCCACAATCCTGGATAAAAGCAAACAGTTGTTCCCAACTACGGGACTCTCCTACCCCAATTTCTCTACTGTAAACTCCAGCTGGCCCTTTGAGATCCGACCCACGATACAATTCTCCCTTACCATCCTGATAGTCAAAAAACAGTCCACCAACCCCACGCATTTCTTGGCGGTGTCTCAGATAAAAATATTCATCACACCAGCGCTTAAATACAGGGTAATACTCAGAGTGGTGAGCATCGCACGCTTGTTTTAGGGTTTTATGGAAATGAGCCGCATCCTCAGCAAACGGATAGTAAGGCGTTAAATCTGCACCTCCCCCAAACCACCAAACAGGTCCTGCCTCAAAATAGCGATAATTCAAATGAACCGTAGGAACATAGGGATTGCGAGGATGCAACACCATCGAGGTACCCGTCGCAAAAAATCCATGACCCGCTGCTTCCGGACGCTGGGTTAAAATTGAGGGCGGTAATTGATCTCCCCATACCTCAGAAAAATTGACACCACCCTGTTCAAAGACAGCCCCCTCCCGCATCACGCGAGAACGCCCACCGCCGCCTTCCTCTCGTTCCCAACTATCCTCCTGAAACGTACCAACACCATCCAGCCGTGTCAAACCCTCACAAATGGAGTCTTGTAGCTGTTGCATAAACTGCTTGACTCTATCCCTAGAGTCGCTGGGAGGGAAAGAATGAGCGATAGTGGTCTTTGTCTCTGTCTGAAAAGCTGTCATAATTTCAATTCAATACAGTTAAATCCAAATACTGATTGCCGCTGCAAGGCATAATTAATGGTTCAACGCTTTATTTTAGGCTAATTAGGGCACTCTTTTGAGATCCGTTATTAAATTCAGTCCGTTGTCCGTGATCCGTTATCCGTTGTCAGTGAATATATATTTTTTCTCAGTACT
>DNGI01000533.1:0-10189 GCA_003486645.1 Cyanobacteria bacterium UBA11370
TATCTAAATAGGATTTGGTATGATTTACCAGATGGTTGATAAATCCAAGACAAAACCCGGTAAGAGGGATTCCCCACTGAGGGTAGAGGGATGATCGAGTGTCTCGATATCTTGTTGAGGACGATAGATGTAAACTTTACGATTTTTGCGGTCAATTAACCAACCGAGTAATGCCCCATTATCGATATATTCTTGCAGTTTATCTTTAAGGGGCTGGAGAGTATCGCTCGGAGAACGTAACTCTACTACAAAATCAGGGCAAATGGGAGCAAATTTGACTCGTTGTTCTGGGGGAATATTGTTCCATCGCGTTAGTTTAATCCAAGCGGCATCGGAGGATTTGGTTGCACCATTGGGGAGAGTAAATCCCGCAGAAGAGTCGAAACCTATTCCTGTCCCATCTTGCCGCACCCAGAGTCCCAGTTGCACAATTAAATCAAAGTTACGGTTTCCAGTTTCTGACCCTGTGGGGGACATAATAATTAATTCTCCCTTAGCGGTGCGCTCAATGCGTAAGTCTCGGTTGAGTTGACAGAATTCAAAGAATTGGTCATCTGTCATCTCAACGGCTGGAGACATTTGTAGCACTAAAGGGGTAATTTGAGTTACAGTAGTCACTTGCGTCATTGTCTCTCATGGCAGAAGTGTGCCACCAGTTTAATCGAGAACAGCAGTATTCTCCCTGATGTCGGGAGTTCTCCTGTTCGCAACTGATGGCGTAATTCTGCCGAACAGCGCTACATCGCTTGTCTTTCCTCAGTGATATAGCTGCGCCAGAAACCTGCAAGTTCTTGAGCTTTGTCTCGCCAGTTGGTCGAGACTTGATACATTCTGCGGGGGCGGCCGCGTCCTTCCACTTTTTTCCAGTACCCTGAAATTGCCCCAGAATCTTCTAAGAACTTGAGTGCGCTGTAGAGGACAGTATCAGAAAGCCGATAAGTCGGGAAATCCTGTTCCAGTTGTTGAATTAAGTGCGTTCCATAGGATTCGCCTTGCAACAAGATGGACAAAACATAACATACGGCTAATTCCTTATTGAGATAGTTAGGAGGAGGGTCCCGGAAAAATTGATAGATATCCTCAAATTTCATCATCTGCATAGTCCGCTGAGTATCCCAGCCATCCGGCTTTTGCATGGGAAAGTTTTCCTGAAACTAACAATTGGTCTCAGCACCCCGAAAAAATCACACTGATTGTCGTGTGTTTGTCAAAAACAAGCTACCTCAGTCAAAGCGATCGCTCTGTCGCCTTTATAGCTTTAAACTCTTGAGGTCGTCTAATCCACTCACTAAGTTCAGTGACGGCAGATGCTTTTGCTGCTGAATAATCACCATCAATTTTAGCGAAGTGGCTACTAGTGTTATCAAGAGAACCTTTAGGTTCCCAGAAAAAATAGCACGGTAAACGTTCCTCTGCAAGTTGACTTTGACCTAAAATCGAGCGCATTAATCTTTTCTACTAGCGTATGAACGGTTCTTCCGAAATGTTTTGTGTTGTAGTTTCTTTAAGTTAAGCGGCGGTTGGGTAATACAGTTGAATCTCCTAGAGGATGACAACCTCTGTGCCATACTCAGGAGAATCCGTTAGAGGGTTTACAAAATCGGTCATCCCGTTGTTTCCGGATTAGTCCGCCAAACTTCGTGAATAATTTTGCCAGTTTGATCGAAGTAGACCTGGTAGAACATTGATAAGATCACGACACGACCCTGATGAGACTTAGCCGTGATTTTAATTTGAGCTTCTACACCCTGATCGCGTTGCTCTTGCTCTACCACCTGAAAGTCTTTAATTTGGTACTGGCTAAAAAATTCCCGCCAAGCTGAGTAAATAGACCTACCCTGATAAATTTCGTCTACATCTGAAACACCATGGAAGCGCTTTAGCACCGCATTATCACTATATCCGGTCGCTAAAAGTTCTGGATTTGAGGTAGCGATCGCCCCCCAATGTTTTTGAGCGGCGGATAAGGGATTGGCTGTTATCTGACTTTTGTACAACGTCAAACTCCAGACTAAAGCGATCGCACAAGTCGCACACGATAAACGCTGCCTCCAAGTCGGTTTCAAACGCTCTATCATCATATTTACTCCTCGCTTGGGCTGCCAAGGCAATCCTATGAGGCTACGAGCAGCTTGTGTTGCTACTATGAAAGCCCACACCATTCGAGAAGACGACGAACTTGACTTAAAAGTTCTCTCTAGATGATATTATTCGCAATTTCCATACTAACCCTTACGGATTTACTACAAGACTTCCGGCAACCTGCTTAAATTGATATAGACCTCATACTAAGTTGCGGTCAAAGAGGTAATCCAAGCTGTTGATGAGAGGGAGAGGGGGAGGGGGGGCAGCAAGTTACCAAACAAGAGATGCAACTTGGTATCACACGGTCATAGATAGTGCTAATGGCTAATGGTTCATGGCTAATAACCATGAGCAATGAACAATGAGTAATTAGCCATGAACTACGCTTTCACTTTATGCCCGTGCAAATTATAAATTGTCACTGATAGATTGCAGCCCCAATGCGAGACAAGCCCGACCTTTCTTCACTCCCAAGCGCCCTCCAGCGAGTTGCGCTGACGCTACGCACCATCGGTGCGATCTCATTGTGGGTACAAGCCGTTTTGGGTGTAATTTCAACTGTAATTTTGATTTTTGCAGCGTTTAGCGGTAGTGTAGGTCGTCAAGGGGCGCAAGCTAGCAGCCAGGGAACTGGATTCGGGATCTTTTTTGCGATTTGTGGAGTCGTTGCCGTGGGTGCAGGAGCGTATTTTGCTCTCCGTTATAGTCGTATTGGTAGAGATTTACTGGCTACGAACACTGCTGAACGTCCGAGTAAAGGGGAAACTCTCCAAGTCATCAGATTGGGATTGATGGTGAATATGGTGGGAATGTTATTGACAATTTTAGGCGGGTTTGCGATCGTTGGTAGTATTCTGGCGAAGTCTGTACTTCAGCCCCAAGGCGCTTTAACCACGGCGATTGATCCAACTCGGTTTGTACAACCCTTAGATTTGTTTGTTGTTCAAGCGAACACTAACACGATCGCCGCTCATTTTGTGGGAATTGCCGCTTCGATTTGGCTGTTTAATCGGGTGAGTCGTTGAATGTGGGGTGTGGGATAAATCTCTATTTCGTCCAATTGATAGCGCTAGGCTGGTATTCTGTTTAGAGCTAATTCGATCAATCAGCGCGATCGTACTAATTATTAACTCATTATTCGTAGAGAAAATCTGTGCTTGACCTAAAGCAAATTCGGGAAAATCCCAACGCTATCCAAGAACGACTCGACCGACGAGGCATGAGTCAATATGACCTAACGCCAATTATAGAATTGAACCAGCGTCAACGAGAACTGGAAACATCCCGCAGTCGCCTACAAGCTCGTAGTAATGAAATTGGTAAACTAATCGGTCAAAAAATTAAAGCGGGTAGTTCTCCGGATGGGGCAGAAATTCAATCACTGCGAGAGGAAGGCAATCAAGTTAAAGTTACCTTAAACGAGTTAGAACCGCAAGAAAAAGACTTAAAAACGGAGATAGAAGCTCTATTACTATCTATTCCTAACTTACCCAGTGAATCAACACCAATTGGTAAGAATGAAGATGAAAATGTCGAAGTTCATCGTTGGGGTGATGACTATATTCCCAACAATGATCAAATTTTGCCCCATTGGGAAATTGGCGAAAAACTCGGTATTCTTAATTTTGAACGGGCGGTGAAAGTTGCTCAGAGTCGGTTTGTGAGTTTGGTGGGTGCGGGTGCGGCTTTGGAAAGAGCGCTGATTAGTTTTATGCTGGATCGGCAAATTGGGGCTGGCTATGTCGAAGTCATACCACCCATATTAATTAATAGTCAATCCTTAACCGCTACGGGACAATTGCCGAAGTTTGCCGAAGAAAGTTTTAAGTGTGATAGTGATGATTTATGGCTTTCTCCTACGGCGGAAGTTCCGTTAACTAATCTTTACCGTGAGGAGATTTTAGAAGCCTCTCAGTTACCCATTTATCATTGTGCTTATACGCCGTGTTTTCGTCGGGAAGCGGGAAGTTATGGACGAGACACTAAAGGGTTAATTCGACTGCATCAGTTTAATAAAGTTGAGTTGGTAAAAATTGTCCATCCGAGTACTTCGGAAGATGAACATCAAAAACTAGTTCAAGATGCGGCGGCAATTTTGGAAGCCTTAAAATTACCCTATCGTATTATTGAGCTGTGTAGTGGAGATTTAGGATTTTCAGCGGCGAGGTGCTACGATTTGGAAGTTTGGTTGCCTTCGGCTGGGAAATATCGGGAAATTTCGAG
This sequence comes from Cyanobacteria bacterium UBA11370, assembly GCA_003486645.1. GTDB lineage: Bacteria > Cyanobacteriota > Cyanobacteriia > Cyanobacteriales > Coleofasciculaceae > UBA11370. Next base: position 4,309 of record DNGI01000533.1, read on the forward strand.
TTGTTCAAATTGTACGGATTTTCAGGCACGACGGGGTAGTATTCGCTTCAAGGAGGCGGGGAAAAAAGGGACTCAATTCGTCCATACCTTGAATGGTTCGGGTTTAGCAGTTGGACGCACGATGTCGGCGATTTTGGAGAATTATCAGCAACCGGATGGTACGGTTAAGATACCAGACGTATTGCAACCTTATATGGGACGAGAGGTGTTAGATTAGGTTGTTGGTTGTTGGTTGTTGGTTGTTGGTTGTCCCGGTGTCTCCACGTTTTCTTCCCCCATCCCCCCATCTCCCACTCTCCCCTTATTAGAAAATATCAACAGGATCGGCATCACGGAGTTTCTGCATAGCAATAACACCAGAAATTAGACACATTAACACCGTCAAAGCTAAGACTAATAAAGCTCTACTAAAGCTCATTGCTATAGGTAAGAGAGTAGCATTTTTGACTACTGCATATAACGCTAAAGAAATAGCCATACCCGGAAGATATCCTAAACTTGCTAAAATTAGAGACTCTTGAAACACAACACCTAACAAGTAATGATTTGTATATCCTATAGCCTTGAGGGTTGCGTATTCAGAGAGATGATCCGAGACATCGGCATAAAGAATTTGATAAACAATCACCGTACCAACTGTAAATCCTATCATTGCACCGAGATCGAAAATAAACCCAATAGCTGTACTCGTATTCCAGTAGTTTTTTTCAAAATCTATATAGCCTTGTTTGGATAAAACTTTAACTCCCTTATCTAAGTTTTTTCTCAGATTGGCGAGTACCCATTGAGCATTAGTTCCGGATTTGAGCTTAATTAAACCAACATCAATTAATCCTTTGGAGCGGTGAGTGAACACTCGTAAGAAGTTATCATCACTCATAATTAAATTACCATCACTACCAAAGGACGTACCTAATTGAAATAATCCCCCAATTTTTAAACGATGACCACTCACTTCGACAATTACCCTTTCTCCTTGATTGTATTCATCAGGAATTGTGCCAAATTCTGGTCGAGATGCTCTATCAAATAAAGCTACATCTTCAAGTTTAAGTTGATTGATATTATTGGGAATATCTGGTAAATTGGAAACAGCCTTAGTTGGATTAAATCCAATTACGAAGATGAGACGGGCGCGGCGAGTTTTCAGATTTTTCCAAACCCCAAAATCCACATAAACAGGACTTACAGATTCCACCCCTTCAAACCCCAACGCTTGATACAAGTACCGTTGAGAAAAACTTTGCATGGCGATGGATGCTGTGGATAGTGGACTAAGCAAAATAATGTCACATTCTAAACTTTTATGTAGGCGCACGGCACTATCAAATAAGGCATCCCGCAACCCCAGTTGCAAAAACATTAGCATCACGGCAAAACCAATCCCCATGAGTGCGACGAGGAACCGCATTTTCTTATAAGTGAGTTGCAACCAGGGTAGAGGTATTTTGAGAATCATTATCAAAAGGTAGGGTTAGGTACGCCATATTGCACTAGAGCTAGCCCTATTTATTAGCGCTGGCTCCTTAAAGTATGAAGATTGAGTAAAGGTTCGTCGGTTAGCAACCTCAAACTCTTCAATTAATTTAACTTATTCTTAACCTCAGTTGAATTTGATATTTGGTCTTTTACGTAAAAATATAAAATCATAAGTAAATAAATCTTTTTATAAATTAACACAACTTAACTTTAAAGTAAATCAAAAGCTTATTAATTCATATTAATTTATTTTTCATAAAATTAATTTATAAATGAGTAGTTACTTCGATAAGTATGTACCTATTTTAATATTGTAAAGATTGTGTGAAGAAGGTTTTTTATTTGATTTTTTATTTAAAGTAGCTTTTAAGTTCTTTTGTTTGAGTGAAGCAACAGCCCTGATATCACCCCATAGCTGATTAAGTAAAAATGCGGTTGATTGATTGGCAATTTATATAAGGTCAGTGATTATTCACTCACTCTTGTATAGACCGCACTTGTCCTAGCTTAACCTAGAATTTCCGCAAAGGAAGTTGGGCGATCGCTAATCTGATGGGTGCAAGCAGAGTTGAATCACAAAGGGAAGAACTAAAACATTTTAGAAAACGACTTCGTACTAATTAGATTCAGGAGAAACGAGGGTGTCAAAGGCATATCTTTCAAAAACAATTCTCAGTCAAGCTACACCAATTTTGGGAGCAGCGGCATTAAGTGCGATCGCGCTTTTGGGTATGCCGCAGTCTGCTAAGGCAGCACCTGATTGTGGCCCAGGAGCTGATTGGGTCAATAACTGCGAGGCTGGAAGTGATCATTTTAAAAACAGTTGGGTCAACATTCATTTATGGTGGGATGTACCTGTACTAGAAGCTATAGTTGGTCCTCTTCCCTACGATTTTAAAATGAATGACTGGCTTATGTTTTCAGGTCCAGTCTGGGTTGATCGGGAAGCAGGAGAAAATGGGATTATTAAAACGAATCTGTCCCATAGTCTGAAAGGAAAGCATCACTTCTTTGGCGATCTCACCTTAAATACAACAGGAACGGGGGAGATTGAAGATATTGATAATGATGGTCTTGCCAATAGCTTTTTTGATGTTGACTTCACGTTAAATGCTGCTGGGTTCCAGGGGTCTTTTGGAGGTAGCACAACAATTTATGCGGATCGTTTCTTGACAGGAGTTTCTCCTGATAATCCAGGGGTGTTACCTGGTCCAGGTACCGGGGTAATTTGCCCCAGTTCACCACAAGGAGTCATTATCTATTGCGGTGGCCAAACTCCTCTGTTTGCTTTCGATCCCGCTGGCAATCCTATTCAGGTGGGAATAATCCATAGTGAGGAACACATAGTTCACACTCCTGAACCTGCAACAGCACTAGCATCCATCTTTGCAGGACTAACAGCAATATTTGGATTAACGAGAAAACAACGCTCAAAGTAGTCCTAAAAATCAAGATGCGTCCTGGCTGCATTAGTTGGGGCGCATAGCTATAAAGTCAACCAAAAACTTACTAAATCTAGACAAACCAAATTAACCTCAAAAAGTTTACTCATATCTGCTCCAAAGACAAAATCTTAGGGAGTCAGGGACACCCTATGCTTCAAACATTAATAAAATCCAAAATCCAAAATCCATTAGCGCAGCGGCGCGTAGCGCAATCCAAAATCAATATAATTTCCTGGCAATACCTACGTCAACACCTCTTCAGTATTTCCCCAGAAGAAGCAACATTTGCCCGACGTGGATTTCATAGCAGCAATATTCAAACCCAACAACAATTAGAACAAATCGGTCATACCTTTTTGCAAGGGTATCATGAGGCGATCGCAAACCCTGAACCCGAAACCCTGATTCCCCAACTCAATACTGTCACCACCGAGTTACGTGGATTTGCTTTTGAAGGAGCAGCAATGGGTCTTGCTCTACTCGATATCCTAACACCTTGGAAATCGAATCGAGTCCAGATGTTTCTAGCAGACGCTGGGGCAAATCATATTTATATGGTATATGTCGGAATGGGTTGGGCATTAGCTCGAATTCCTTTTAGTCTTGAACACTATCTAACTCAACTCAACCAAAAAACAGCAAAAAAACAAACCCTTTCACATCCCCTATATTCATACCAACCCAATCCAAAATCCATTAGCGTAGCGGCACGAAGTGCAATCCAAAATCCAAAATCCATTGACTCTTTATTAGGTTGGCTAGCCATTGATGGATATGGTTTCCACCAAGGTTATTTCTACCCTTCACAGTATGTACAAAAACAAGCATTACCTAAAAAACTTTCCGGTTATAGTCGTCGCGTTTTTGACCAAGGTTTAGGTCGTAGCCTTTGGTTTGTTTATGGTGCAGATATTCCTGGCATTACTAACAGTTTACTTACGTTTCATCCAGATAGATTATCCGATCTTTGGAGTGGTATCGGTTTAGCTTGTACTTATGCTGGAGGCGTAGATGGTGATGCCATTAAAGCTTTAAAAATAGCAGCCGGAAACTATCAGCATCACCTCGCTCAGGGAGCAGCCTTTGCCGCAAAAGCTCGTCAGAGAGCAGGCAATTTAACACCTCACACAGAACTAGCTTGTCAATTATTATGCGGAATGTCTAGCGATGCAGCGGCTGAAATTACAGATATTGCCCTAGAGAATTTATCCCCTGAAGAAGAAACACCCGCTTATGAAGTTTGGCGGCGGCGAATTCAAGGTCAATTTCAATTATTAGGAGCTAACGCATGAAGATTTTAGCAAAATTCATCAAACGCCATGCCAAGCGACTAGTAGCGATCGCATTAATTTTCGGTTTATTCTGTTTTACCCGCCTCCCCGCTTTATCCGCTACCGAACGAGATATTCTCGCATCACGCTTTAATTTCACATCCTTACCCTTACCTGAATTAGCGGGACATTCGCGTAAATTTGTACGCTCCGTTCATCCTAGTTTAGAACGTCATGCTGCCTGGATTTCTGCGGTTGGTGCTTCAGTCGCACTCAATGATTTGGATAAAGATGGCTTATCTAATGATATTTGTTATGTCGATACACGCACTGATCAAGTAATAGTCGCACCAGTGCCAGGAACACCTCAGCGCTATCAATCCTTTGCATTAGAACCCTCGAATCTACCTTATAATTCATCCACAATGGCACCGATGGGTTGCTTACCTGGGGATTTAAATGAAGATGGTTTGATGGATGTCCTAGTTTACTATTGGGGACGGACTCCTATTGCATTTTTGAAGACGCAAAATTCTTTTGAATCTCTACAGGGTAATAGTTATGTACAACAAGAAATAGCATCAGAGCAAGAACGTTGGTACACAAATGCAGCTACTTTTGCTGACTTAGATGGTAATGGACATAATGATTTAATTATTGGTAACTACTTCGCGGATGGTGCAGAAATTCTTAATACTAAGGCAACGGGTGTAGAGTCCATGCAACATTCCATGACTCGCGCTTATAACGGTGGTAAAAATAGAGTTCTACGTTGGACAGAAGCAACTATAGGAAATAACCCAACAGTACAGTTTAAGGAAGTTGCAGGAGTACTGGATGAAAAAATTGCTCGTGGTTGGACATTGGGAGTAGGTGCAGCAGATTTGGATGGCGATCTTTTACCCGAACTCTATTTTGCTAATGATTTTGGTCCTGATCGACTCTTGCACAATCGTTCCCAACCCGGAAAACTCCAATTCGCACTTTTGGAAGGTGAGAAAAAATTAACAACACCCAATTCCAAAGTACTAGGTCACGATTCTTTTAAAGGCATGGGCGTGGATTTCGGCGATATTAATAATGATGGATTACTTGATATTTATGTCAGTAATATTGCCGCCGACTATGCGCTTGAAGAAAGCCATTTTATGTTTACAAGTACAGGCGATACTGATAGAATGAAAAAAGGCATCGCTCCCTACGTTGACCGCAGCGAACCATTAGGATTATCCCGCAGTGGTTGGGGTTGGGAAACTAAGTTTGGCGATTTCGATAATGACGGTAATTTGGAAGCACTACAGGCAACAGGTTTTGCTAGAGGTGAAATAAATCGTTGGCCTGAATTACACGAGTTGGCGATGGGAAATGACCAACTCTTGAGTAATCCTAATAGTTGGTTTAGTTTCAAACCTGGTGATGATTTAAGCGGTCACAATCATAACCCATTCTTTGTCCGTGCGGCTAATGGTCGATATTACGATTTAGCCAAAGAATTAGGACTCGATGCCCCCCAAGTCACACGGGGAATTGCTACCGCTGATGTAGACGGGGATGGGGATTTAGATTTTGCGATCGCTAATCAATGGGAACCGTCCTATTTCTATCGCAATGACAGTCAAAAAGCAGGCAAATTTTTAGAACTGCGTCTATTACTAGCAACAGATTTGGCAGCGGATGTGGCAGCGG
>DNGI01000533.1:10454-11951 GCA_003486645.1 Cyanobacteria bacterium UBA11370
GGATGGGGTAACGGATGTAACGGATGGGTTGTTTGTAGGAACAACAATCTCTCTTGATACCGACAAATCATCCGCTACATCCGTTACCAAATCCGTTGCCATGCCTGCCATTGGTGCAACAGCTACAGTTCATCTACCTAATGGACGCAATTTAGTCGCACAAGTGGATGGAGGAAATGGACATTCTGGTGCCAGAAGTACCGAATTGCACTTCGGTTTAGGTGAGGTAAAAGAGGACATTCAATTACCCATTGAAGTGCAGTGGCGCGATACAACGGGACAAGTCCAGCAAACAAGTTTGTTGTTATCACCTGGAGTACATACAGTGCTTTTAGGTGAGACAGCGAAAGTTGATTCTAGCGCTACCTAAAATAGAAAAAAAAGCATCCTAAAAAGTTAATTTTAATCCTATCCCAACGATGATAACAAACAACAATTGGTATAAAACAAATCGCCTAGCCGGATTACGCCGCTTCGCCATAGCAATCACCATTCTCAACCTATTAGGACACACAATTTTAGGCTTCGAGCAATCTTGGGCACAACCCTTAATCGCCCTAGTTACCGCTTACAGCACGGAACTAATTCTCGAAATAATTGACGCAAAACTTAACCAACGTCCCCAACACTTTGCAGGCGGATTACAAAATTTTATAGACTTCCTCCTACCCGCCCATATTACTGGATTAGCCGTTGCCATGTTACTCTATGCCAACGACCAACTATTCCCCATCGCCTTCGCTACCGCAACAGCAATTGGTTCAAAAGCTATCTTTCGCGCCCCAGTCAACAAAGGCACTCGACATTTTTTAAATCCTTCCAACTTTGGCATTACCTTCACCCTCCTCTTATTCCCTTGGGTTGGTATTGCTCCCCCTTATCAATTCACCGAAAATCTCGATGGTATAGCTGATTGGATTTTACCAATAATTATTGTTATTTCGGGTACATTTCTGAATGCTAAATTTACCCAGCGTTTACCTCTAATTGCCGCTTGGGTTGGTGGCTTTATTATTCAAGCATTCCTCAGAAGTTTAATCTTTGGTACACCTATTACGGCTGCCTTAATGCCAATCACCAGTGTCGGGTTTGTACTATTCACCTTTTATATGGTGACAGATCCAGGCACTAGTCCAATTAAACCGAAAGACCAAGTAATATTTGGTGCGGCTGTGGCGGCGGGATATGGAATTCTGATGTTATCTCATATCGTATTTGGATTTTTCTTCTCTCTAACAGCAGTTTGTCTATTGCGAGGTCTAATTTTGTATAGCCAAGCATGGACAGCAAAGACTACTGCGGCGAGAGTGACAATACCTACACCTGCAACAGTCGCAGAAATCTGAACACATTGGCAGCGGATGGGGTAACGGATGTAACGGATGGGTTATTTGTGGGAACAGTAATCTCTTTTGATGCCGATAAATTATCCATTACATCTACTACTCCCATCCCTTACCACCAAAAACACATCCGCTACATCCGCTACCCAATCCG
>DNGI01000533.1:12327-18226 GCA_003486645.1 Cyanobacteria bacterium UBA11370
CCCAATCCGTTGCCAAATCCGTTGCCATTCATTAAAAAACCGCTTATGAAATCTGCCATTGCTATTGTCGGTATGGCTTGCCACTATCCCGATGCCCATTCACCCCTTGAACTGTGGGAAAATATACTTGCCCAGCGTCAGGCATTTCGACGCTTACCCCCAGAACGTCTTAACCTCGCTGACTATTTCTCTGCTGATCGCACCACTCCCGATCGCACCTACGCCGCGCAAGCTGCACTCATTGAGGGCTATGAATTTGATCGGGTTGGTTTTCGCGTTCCCAATAGTACATTTGGATCAGCAGACCTAGCCCACTGGCTAGCCTTGGATATGGCGGCTAAAGCCTTGAGTGATGCAGGGTTTCCCGATGGCGAAGGCTTACCCCATGATATGACAGGTGTTCTCGTGGGCAATACCCTCACAGGTGAATTTTCTAGGGCGAATGTAATGCGGTTGCGTTGGCCTTATGTACGCCGAATTGTTGAAGCAGAATTAATTAAAAAAGATTGGACTAGAGAACAGTGTAATAGTTTCTTAGAAAATTTAGAAACTCGATATAAATCACCGTTTCCTGAAGTTGGCGAAGAAACCTTAGCAGGCGGTTTATCTAATACTATTGCGGGACGTATTTGCAATTATTTTAATCTCAAAGGCGGCGGCTATACCCTCGATGGGGCTTGTAGTTCCTCATTATTAGCGATCGCCAATTCTTGTTCTGCCCTAGTTGCAGGGGATTTGGATGTTGCCCTCGCTGGCGGAGTCGATTTAAGTCTCGATCCGTTTGAACTGGTAGGATTTGCCAAGACTGGGGCTTTAGCACCCGAAGAAATGCGAGTTTATGATATCCGTTCCGCTGGTTTTTGGCCAGGTGAAGGCTGCGGCTTTATCGTATTAATGCGGTACGACGATGCGATCGCCCAAGGTCGTAGAATATATGCAGTTATTCGTGGCTGGGGTATCTCATCGGATGGTAATGGCGGTATCACTCGCCCCGAAGTCGAAGGGCAACTTTTAGCCTTACATCGCGCCTATCATCGCGCTGGCTTTACTCCCAATACCGTCGCCTACTTCGAGGGACATGGTACTGGAACCAGCGTCGGCGACACCACCGAACTCCGTGCCCTCTCCCATGCCATCAACCAAAGCCAGACTCATACCAAGTTGGGTTCAAACATAGCAGTTGAGACAGACGCGGAGAAAATGAATGCAACATGGTATAACATTCCCCCCACCACCCATCCGCTACATCCGCTACCAAATCCGTTGCCAACCCTGGCTGCAATTGGTTCAGTGAAAGCCAATATCGGTCATACCAAAGCCGCTGCCGGAATAGCAGGACTCATTAAAGCGACAATGGCAGTTTATACCAAAATTTTGCCACCCACCACAGGTTGCCAGCAGCCTCATCCAGAATTAACGACTGAAACACCCGCTTTGCGAGTTTTGGAACAAGGTGAGGTTTGGTCTGCTAATTACCCGCTACGAGCGGGAGTTAGTGCAATGGGGTTTGGTGGGATTAATACCCATATTGTACTGGAAGGGGTTGCCAATCGACCTACCCACGGTAGAGACGTTACATCTAGAGACGTTACATCTAGAGACGTTACATGTAACGTCTCTACAAGGTTGATGTCTTCTACCCAAGATGCTGAACTATTGCTGCTGGGTGCTACGAATGCAGAAAATCTCCAACAACAGGTTAACCATTTACTCACCTTAGCCCCTAAACTTTCTCGTGCGGAAGTGATTGATCTAGCTGCTCAGTTAGCCAAAACATTAAATACTGGTTTAGTAAGAGCAGCCCTTGTCGTATCTAACCCCCAAGAATTAACCACACGCCTGGAAACCCTGAAGTCTTGGTTGGAACACGGATTAACTGAGCGACTGGATAGTGCTTTAGGAGTGTTTCTAGGTAAAGGTACTAACACGCCTCGTATCGGTTTCCTCTTCCCTGGACAAGCATCTCCGACTTATCTAGCAGGTGGAGTTTGGTCTAGGCGTTTCTCCTGGGTGCGCCAATTGTACGAGAAGGCTAATTTACCTGTAAATGATAATAACATTCATACTGCCATAGCTCAACCCGCAATTATCACGGCTTCGATTGCAGGGTTACAGACGCTGGAAAAATTTGGAGTCAAGGGTGCGATCACCGTTGGACATAGCTTAGGTGAACTCGCCGCGTTGCATTGGGGTGGTGCGTTTGATGAAAATGCACTGCTACGGATTGCCAAGGTACGGGGTCAAGCCATGGGGGAGTTAGGGCATCCTTCTGGGACAATGGCAAGTCTGGGGACGGATCGACAAACGGTAGCAGCTTTATTGAATGGGGATAGGGTGGCGATCGCTGGGTTGAATTCGCCGCGACAGACAATCATTTCTGGTGAAGCAACGGCTGTTACTACTATAGTTAATCGCGCTCGTTCTCAAGGACTCAAAGCGATTACTTTACCCGTTTCCCACGCCTTTCATTCCCCGCTTGTCGCCGCTGCTATCCAGCCTTTAGCCAATTATCTCAGTCAAGAAACGTTTCTACCACTCCAGCGTTCAGTTGTTTCTACTGTAACTGGAACCCTGCTGACTGCCCATGAGGATTTGCGATCGCTCCTGTGTACTCAAGTCACTTCCCCAGTACAATTTATTGATGCTGTAACTGAAGCCTCTCCTAACATCGATTTGTGGATTGAAGTCGGTTCTGGTCAAGTATTAAGTCGATTAGTTAGTGATTTTGTCAATACTCCAATTATCCCACTAGATGCTAGTGGTTCATCTCTAAAAGGCTTATTAAATGCAATTGGTGCAGCCTTTGTTTTGGGAACACCCATTAATTCTAAAGCGTTATTTGCTAACAGGTTTACTAAACCCTTCAACCTAGATTGGCATCCTAAGTTTTTTGTTAATCCTTGCGAAAAAGGGAGAGGGGGAGAGGGAGATGGGGAGAGGGGGAGATGGGGAGATGGGGAGATGGGGAAAATTTCCTCACCTCACTCCCAAACTACGTTCCGCTGCACTAACACCCCTTCACTTCCAACAGATTCAGCACTTGATATTGTCCGACAGCTAGTAGCAGAAAGAACGGAATTACCTGTCAGTGCGATCGCACCAGAAACTCGTCTGTTAAGTGACTTACATCTTAATTCAATAACTGTTGGTCAATTAGTAGTAGAAGCGGCGAAACGGTTAAAGTTATCTCCTCCTGTAGCACCAACAGACTATGCCAACGCCACGATTAGTGAGGTCGTTCAGGCATTAGAAGAACTGGTAAGTACTGGTCATTTGGAGTCTGAGAACGAGGAACAACAATTACCATCAGGTGTTGATGCTTGGATTCGGACATTTACGGTAGAATTTGTAGAACGTCCCTTATCCTATCGAGTTCTTCCCTCTACTTCAGCAACTGGTCAATGGCAGATTTTTGCACCGAATAATTCTCCCTTAGCCACACTCTTACAACAGGCATTTGATGATTGGGGAAATGGGGGCGGTGTCGTGGTATGTTTGCCACCAGAACCGGATGAACGTCATTTAAATCTCCTACTATCTGGTGCTAAGGCAGTACTCGCTGAAAAACAAGCAACTCGCTTTGTTCTCGTGCAACAGGGAGGAGGCGGTGCAGCATTTGCTCGTACCCTTCATCTCGAAGTACCAAACCTAACCACTTGTGTTGTAGACTTGCCCCAGGATCGTCCCCAAGCAGCAGGTTGGATACTAGCTGAAGCGAAAGCGGCTGTAGGTTATGTTGAAGCGCACTATGATATTTCTGGAGTACGACGCGAACCCATTTTACGTTTATTTCCTCTCTCAAGAAACGTTTCTTTTAACCTCTCGACATCAGCATCCAAAACTCCCAATCCCCAAACCCAAACCCCAAATCCCAAATCGAATTTTAATATCTCTACATTAGTATCCCCAATCCCCAATCCAAAATCCAAAATCCCCAATCCAAAATCCGAAATTCCAAAATCCGAAATTCCAAATCTAAAATCGAAAGATGTGTTATTAGTCACAGGTGGTGGCAAAGGAATTGCTGCTGAAAGCGCTATTTCTCTTGCGAAAGAAACGGGAATTCGATTAGCCCTAATGGGTAGATCAAAGCCTGAAACTGATCCCGAACTTGCCGCTAATTTGGAGAGAATGAAAGCAGCAAATATTGAGTTCCAATATGTTGCTGGTGATGTGACTAATGGTTCAGCGGTGCGAGAAGCGATCGCGCAATTTGAAGCCAAATTTGGCACAATTACCGCTATCTTACATGGTGCTGGCACGAATGTTCCCCAACTCCTCACTTCCTTAGATGAAAAAGCATTTCAACGCACCCTAGCCCCAAAAGTTCCGGGATTACGTAACATTCTCGCGGCGATTAATCCCCATCAACTCAGACTATTAATTACATTTGGTTCAATTATTGCCCGAACTGGACTGCGAGGTGAAGCCGATTATGCTTTAGCGAATGAATGGTTAACTCAACTAACAGAACGCTTTGGTCAAAACTATCCTAACTGCCACTGTTTAACGATAGAATGGTCAGTTTGGTCAGGTGTTGGTATGGGTGAACGTTTAGGGAGGATTGATGCACTCATGCGAGAAGGGATTACACCTATTCCACCGAATAGAGGTATCTCCATTTTGCATAATTTAATTCTTCAATCCCTGACTGAAACTTGCAATCAAACCCCCGAATTTACCTCTACCAATCCAATCGAAAATCAAAAATCCATTAGTGCAGTGGCGCAAAGCGCAATCCAAAATCGATTGACTTCTAATGCAGTAATAGTAACAGGTCGTTTTGGTGAAGTTCCCACATTAAAATTAGAAAAACCAGAACTTCCCTTCTTACGCTTCTTGGAAAAACCAAGAGTTTACTATCCAGGGATTGAATTAGTAGTAGAGGCAGAACTCTCAACCGAGAACGATCCCTATTTGAACGATCATATCTATGAAGGCGATCGCATCTTTCCAGGTGTAATGGGTTTAGAAGCAATGGCACAAGTCGCAATAGCCTTGCTAGAAACTTCACAAACTAAACAACAAAAAACCAACAACAAACAACCAACAACAATTCCCATCTTTGAAAACATCCAATTCAATCGTCCTGTCGTTGTCTCTGAAACATCTCCCCTAACAATTCGCATAGCTGCTTTAGTGCAAGAATCAGGTAAAATTGAAGTCGTTTTACGTAGCGAACAAACCGGATTTGCTATCGATCACTTTCGGGCTACCTGTGTCTGGGAAAGAGACATAACAGATAAGAAGCAAGAGGCGAAAAATACAACTAAAACCCCTCTTCCCCCACTCCCCACTCCCCATTCCCCACTCCCCATTCCCCTTAAACATTTATACGGCGAAATCCTTTTCCACAAGGGACGATTTCAACGCTTACAAGGTTATCACCATCTACGAGCAAAAGAATGTTTAGCAGAAATAATTGAACAGGATGATAATTGGTTTAGTCGCTATCTTCCCCAGAATTTAATATTAGGTGATCCAGGGGCAAGGGATGCAACTATTCATGCCCTGCAAGCTTGCGTTCCTCATGCCACAATTTTGCCTAGCGGGATTGAACGATTAGTAATTTACCAACAGGAAGCATCAGGAAATCGTTTTGTATCGGCAAAAGAACGACAACAAATTGATAATACTTTTATCTATGATTTGGAGGTGATTGATAAAGATGGAAACATCTTAGAAAGTTGGCAAGGGTTAAAGTTACAAGTAATCCAGCACAAAGATACTCAAAGTACTTGGGTTACTCCCTTAATTGCTCCCTATTTAGAACGCCGTATTCAAGACGTTATTCCCACGGCAGATATCCAATTAATTATAGATTCGGATGCAACCGTAGAACGGCGAGTCAGAAGCGATCGCACTTTACAACAATTAACCTCTCCCCCAACCCCTCTCC
>DNGI01000527.1:0-2295 GCA_003486645.1 Cyanobacteria bacterium UBA11370
TCAACCGGACATGATATCACTCCCCTATCCCCTCAATTTTGGGGCGAGAAAAGGAGTTATCTTTCCCTACTCTCCTGATTCATCCCTTAAAACCTAAATCAGGGGGATGAGGAGAAATTCATCACAATTTTTTGTCTTTAGGAGGTAAGGGAATAGGTCATGGGTTACTGTTAATGATGAAATAAACCGCCCAAATTGCCATCGCCCGTAGGTAGTGACTAGCACGAAACGTACCAGCTGCTGTAATCGCTTCTGGAGTTCTAAATTGTAGTCCATTGTCATAGACCTGACGCACGACTGCCTCCGTAAGTTGCAAGGCTTCATCCTTCATTCCTAGTTGTACCAGAAAGGCTGCAAGTCCAAAGTTGATTCCCGTCCAAACTTCCAAAGGATGAGTTGCATTCGGATTTTCCGGTGAACCATCGGGTTTGACCCCATTTGCCGCCCCCAGTTGAGCATTGTTAAACTTTAAAAAACAGGCATTGTAGACCGTTTTAAGGGCAGATTGGGCACATTCAATGGGTACAATATCGGGTAATTTGAGTAGCTTGGCGTAGAACTGACCACAGAGTTGGTCTGCCATCACCACATCTGAACCACTTTCGCTATCGAGTTGATAGTATTGACCATTCCACAGTTTGTTTTGATAAATTGGTTGTGCTTGTTGGAACCATTGCTGATAAAGGTTGACCGTATATTCAATGGATTCGGTATCCGGAATTTCTGGGAATTGGGAAACAGGAGGATCATTTTTTATTAAGATTTCACCAATAGCGATCGCGGCTGCCAATGCTGCCAACCACAACCCACCACAATAAGCACTAATTCCCTTCAGTTGCCAATCATCAAACGTCTGATCCGGTGCGCCTGAATTTTCCGGAATTCCGTCTCCATCTTGATCAAAGGTTTTCAAATACGCTAGTGTTTTAACAATCGCTGACCAACACTCCCACAAAAACTCAACATCTTTCGATCCCGTTAAAATAAAATCCCGATAAACTTGCAAAACAAAATCACACGATAAATCCTTCCATTGATTACAATCCTGATAGCTGGTATAATTAGTTTTCTCCCACGGATGCTCATTCGGCGCACCCAAATCGTGGGGAGTCGCATCAGCCATTTTACGGATAGCTGTGGCTTGATTGTAACCAATAATTCGGGGTGTTTGATCAGAAGTAGGAATCGCACGAGCAAAGGCTTCTAACACCGCTTTATCGAGTCGAGGCCAAAGCATCGCTAAGGCAAAAGAACCATAAAGCCGCACATCTAAACTCTCATACCAGCGATAATCAATACATTCCAATACACCAAATTGACCCACCGGATCACGCTCATCCGCCGCACTCCAAAGTGTACCGCCATCAGCCAGCAGATACAGTTCATTAAAGAGTGCCATCTTAAACCAATTGGGCAAATCTTTGCGCTTTAAAATGGGTTCTTGCCAAGCTATAATTTGCTCTTTCCACCATTCATTATGCTTAATGGCAGTGCGAACCATTGACCAAGAATTATTACCCGTGCGACCAAAGAAATCTGTATAACGTCGATAATAATTAATACCAGAAGCAAACTCAGTAACGGGGAAATCCCACGCCAAAATAAAAGGAATTTTGCGAGTTCTACCGGGACGAATAGTAAACCGAATGGCGATCGCTGCTGCAACTTGTTCTCCCGGTTCGGCAGGCGTTTCATCTTGAACATCCGATAAACTCCCATCACTAGCAAAGGTATTCCACACCTCCGATCCGTCACCCGCAGGATTCCAGCGACAATGATAAAACACTTCCATACTAGGATTCGTCACAGTAGCAAAGCACAACTGTCCTTCTCCTTGGCCAATATCGTCTCGCAACCTAACCCGATCTAAAAGACAACCGACTCGGTAATTATCAACAATCCATTGATTATAATTTCCCGTACTATCTCCCCAGCGAGGTTGGTATTCATAAACTGGACTACCATCATCCCGTACCTGTACCTTGGGAGTTTTAATGGCATTGGTAAACCAACCTACCATATTTTGCCAAGTGAGCATAATACTAAGAGTAATGGGCGCATCGGTAGGATTATGAATCGTCCACTCAAAAATAGCGACAGGATAACTACTTTCTTGATAGGAACCTGCCCAAATTGGCGAAAATTGTTCGCAGGTTAATTGAGTTTGAAACACATTTTCATAAACAAACCAACTTCGGGGATAAAGGGCATGATAACTTCCAGTATTGGGATGTGAGGTGTGAGGAGAAGATGAGGGGAGGACAGAAGAATTTATCTCCCCCTCTCCCCCTCTCC
>DNGI01000527.1:2556-3866 GCA_003486645.1 Cyanobacteria bacterium UBA11370
GCCTCTCCCCATCTCCCTGAGAGACTGGATACCATTTCCACGTCTTTAAGCTGCGATCGCTTGGGGGTTCGGTACAGAGGGCGTAAGCTTTCGCGTCTTGATTTTCCGACTGTTCAAAGATACTAAACTGACAGGGTGGCAGACTTTTAAAGGTATGTTCTCCCCCATCAAGATGCCATAAATTAAAGTCTCCCCGCGAAGAACGACCTATGCAACCCGCCCCAAAACCCCCTAGGGGCATACCATGCCAAGGGCCATCATCAAGATTACTCCCATAACGGACAGTGTAGGGCTTGTCCCAGCCCAGTCCAAGGGGACGCTGCCAGGTAGAGTCAGGAATTTTGGGGCGTGGTGGTTGATCGATCATGCTCGGATCTTAGGGTGTAGCTTGTGGCTTACACTACTCTAGCGTGGTATTAAATGGGTTATTCAAGCTAGAGTGTGAAAGGAGGCTTGCATTCGCTTTTTCCCTTTCCCCGTTCTCCTTTCCCCATCTCAGCTTTATGAGTAACTGATGTTTTCAACCGTTCTGAAAAACCTACTCAAATCTACTCAGGGTAGGTTTGATGTTCTCTTCCTGTTTCAACTAGCTTAGATCTCTTCAGAGGAGTGAGGCAATTGCTGACCCTCATGAGGTAAGTAGTCAGAACAATCGTGGGCTGCGGTACTTAAGACTTTAGAGGGATGTACGGCGCACTTAAGGAAGGGATTGCTATTAAAAAATTTACAGTTTGAACAAGGAATTTTACGAAAACGCTTGATCGGGAGCAATTGGCTGGGGAACGTTTTCCAGACTGATCGCTGCGCCACATACCATATGATCCAACCTACACCTAGAAACCCTAGCGGAAGCAATAATAATCCTCCAGTAGACAATAATTGCTCCGGGAACGCTACTTCATTTGAGGGTGACTTACTCGGTTCTGTTTCACTAAATGTTCTTTCTACTGTTACATATCGGTTCACGAAAAAAATTGTATCGGGAGCATTCTGCATCTCACTTACCTCTCATAGCAATTACCTACACCATAAATTTCATCTTGACAAATACATAATCCTCTAGGGAAAAATCACCAACTGCTGTTGATGTGTTTCTGTGTGTCCGCTTAACCAACCGATGAGCGATCGCCTTCGTGATCTCAAGGGCAGCACTGGTTATACTTGCTACCGGCTTTTCTATGCGTCTACTCGACCACAAGCACCTCTATAAAAATGCCAAAAAAATATTCTTCTTTTAAGGGTCTTCTGGAACGCTAGTGGCTTTCATCTATCTGGGGTAGAGTTTCAGGGGAGAGGGGGGGATGGGGGGA
>DNGI01000424.1:0-776 GCA_003486645.1 Cyanobacteria bacterium UBA11370
ACTCTAGGATTTTTAGAAAGTCAGCTAACGCCAAATCGTTAACCTTTCTTCCCCATAAACGCTGCATCCCTCTCAGGTTTAGAGTCTCAAAGCACAACACCTCAAACTGGTCAGTCAACTTGTGAGCAAGCTTCCTTTCACCAGTCACGTCTACGGTTAAAAATGGACTCGTGGCAACGGACTAAATGTTTTCTCGCTTGCTCTTGATTGTTTGACCCCTTCCGTTTCCTAGAATGCTGTTTGGACGCTTCCCTGAGTGTGGCAAGAGATGATTTTAGGAATAATGGTGACTCAATACTAAACCCCTCCGAACAGGTGAGAAATGTCTTCAACCCGAAATCAAATCCAGCTATTTTACCTGTCTCGAACTTGATATTCGGCGTTGAATACCCGTCAACCACTACGACTATAAACAGCTCACCTAACGCTGTGCGCTTAACAGTCAGTGTTTTGACGGTTCCCTCTATCTCACTAGATTTAAAGTATTGATAGACCCGATTTCCTATCTTGACTCGATTCCCTCCTAAAAACTTGTATCCAGCTTGTTTTAGAGTCAATGACCTGTACTTTTTAATCTTTTTAAATCCTGGCGGTCTTACTCCCTTTTTGTGATGCTTAAAAAATAACTGGTAGGCTTTATCAATTCGCTGGCAGATATCCTGTACAGCTTGAGAGCCTACTAGTTGCCAGAAGGAATTGCGCTTCCGCAACTTGGCGATGTGTTTCTGAAGTCGCGCACAGTTTAAGTGTTTACCCCACATCCGGTAGTACCGACG
>DNGI01000424.1:985-1157 GCA_003486645.1 Cyanobacteria bacterium UBA11370
CCCCACATCCGGTAGTACCGACGTTGCAGGGCGATACAATGGTTATAAATACTCCCAGCAGCATTGATTGTCCGCTTGAGGTATTTATTCCGCTTGTGACTGTATAACTTAAACTTGAGTGTTTTCATATCGTCTATTCTACAACGTATATAAACATCATGAAAAACACTGA
>DNGI01000424.1:1338-11206 GCA_003486645.1 Cyanobacteria bacterium UBA11370
ATAAACATCATGAAAAACACTGACGGCACTTAAAAGTGCCAACGCCACATCCCACCCTTAAAAGAGGTGGGCTTTGCTTATTGTTCTGTAAGAATTCTTTCTCCTGTTACATCACAAAGGTGTAGCGGGAGCTTTTTTATCTTAGGGTTGGGTACACGACCAAGAATGAATTTGTTATTCAACAGCCCCTAAATGCTATGATCATGGGCTGAACCCTGAAACTTCACCTCCTGAAAATCAGGGTGCATCCGATTGTGGCAAAACCAAGTGTACCCCACACTACCGAAAGTGCTTGGTATCCGTTAAGGTAACATCTTTAGAACTTCTTCGTTCTGAAATACCTTCCGGACATATTTAGATAACTTCAGAAATACACAAAAAGGTCTGCTGAAAACAGGTGATGCTCTCAGCCGTTGAATGGTTCTGCTTAGGAGTCATGAAAAAATAACTTACCTGCGTGGGAGAGGAAAAAGGTTAAGGGTTAAAGGGAAAAGAACGCTGACATTAGCTTTGTCCCTTTCTCCCTTCTCCTTTGTGTGTGCCATCTAACCTCGTGGGTAACTTATTTTTTCCTGAATCTTTTAGATTGCAGGGTGCAAAAAACGTTTGCCATGCCGTCATTGTTCAAGGATAACCAAACATGAGTACAGTATTGCTCGTCGAAGACACCCCCACTCAGATGCAGTTAATCGAGAGTTACCTGCGACAGGCAGGTCATGTAGTGATTCGGATTACAGACGCTAAAGAAGCGGTGAATAAAGCCGCAGAAAAACAGCCAGATGTAATTATTACAGATGTCGTGATGCCAGGGATGAGCGGTTTTGAGTTATGTCGCCGTCTCAAAAATAATCCAGCTACCGCTAACATTCCGATTGTAATTTGTTCGTCTAAGGATCAGGAAATTGACCGCCTTTGGGGTATGAGGCAAGGGGCAAAAGCCTATTTAGTCAAGCCTTTTTCCCAAGAACAATTAATTCGTACTGTAAAAATAGCGATGGCTTGAAGCGATGACTCCCTTTTCACTAAGCTAAGACGCATTTAAATTGGACATTGAAATTTTTGAAAAGGGTGTGGGGTGTGGGGTGTGGGGTGTGAGGATATACAAATTAAATGCATGACAGCTTATAAAACGATCTAGAGTTAGGTGGGGAGTGGGGAGTGGGGAGTAGGGAGTGGGGAGTGGAGGAGAGTTATTCTAACCTAGAAATGTGGGTTAATCGTGCATCTTACCATCAGGTAGGATCGCCCCAGTGAGTACGGCTGACTTGAAATTAGCTCCCACTACTGTTGCCCCTCTAAGATCAGCTACCATTAAAATCGCCCTGGATACGTCAGCACGAATCAAGCAAGCTTGGCTGAGATCTGCACCTCTCATATCTGCTCCTTGAAGGATAGCTCCAATTAAATCAGCACCTTTTAAGCTTGCCCAGTGTAAAATTGCCTGATGAAGGGTAGCACCGTGTAAATCGGCCTGATAAAGGCACGCTTGGGAGAGATTAGCAAACATCAAACTCGCTTCTCGGAGATTTGCCCCTGTCAAATTGGCTCGTTTTAAACTGGTTTCAATGAGGGTAGCCCTCCTCAGATCGGTGGCTTTTAACTCTGCATCATTTAAGTCTGCTCCTCCTAAATTGGCTACACTCAAATTCGCTTCACTGAGGTTAGCTTCACTCAAATTAGCACCCCTCAAACTCGCTCCACTTAGGTTTGCTCCACTAAAATCTGTTCGTCTAAGATTGGCTCCATTCAGAATTGCCTCAGTCAGATAAGCTCCATGGAGTTGGACTCCTTCAAAATCCCGTTCTCCAGCAGCATAACGCTTTAGCAATTCATTTGCATTCATAAAATTTTTCAGGTTTTAACTCTTTTGAAGATGGGGAGTGGGAAGTGGGGAGTGGCGAAATGATACACATCAGCTTATTACTCCCAGGTAGCATTAAAGAAACAGGTCACGGCTCACTGTTGAAATATCTTTGATTTACCGCATTTCGAGGGAATAATCCGGATCGCACAATCATTAGGAAATGCGTTCAAGGTAGTTACTATAACTCAAAGCCTTTATTTTCTCAAAACTTTCTTTTAGCTTGGCTTCACCCACGCGCTAAAAAATAAAAATTAGTTCTAGCTGCCATGCCTGATCGTGGCGTATTATTTTAATCTGCTGAATAAATTCTCGAAAGTAGAATCGACGCTCAGATTCGGATAAATCAGACCAGAATTGGGGAATGGATACGGTTTGTGCGATCGCCTTTAAATTCACTGGCGGTAATCCGGCAAGTTTAGCTTGCAGTTGGGAAATTTCGGTTCGGAGTTTGTAGGCGCGTAAATCTGCTGTTTCTGTATCTAAAACACCACTAGCGGTTAACTCTCTAAGCTGTTCTAAGATCACTTGCTGCTGGGCAATTTGGTTTGTGAGCGATCGCTTCACTCCATCTAAACTCGGAACATTTAGACCTGCAACGGCACGGGGTAAGTCTTGACATATTTTTTGAATTGTGGTTTCTAGGACTTGCCCGTAAGGAATGGCACGACATTTGGGAGATTTTGGACAGCTAATCGGGCGTAGGTAGAGATATTCGTTGTTTTGGCGCGGTCGAGTAACGCTGGTGACACTCATGTGAGAGTCGCATTCGCTACAAACAACCAAACCCGCTAAGGAACGGGGGGCGCTGGCGGTACGGGAGGGTAGTCGGCGGTTGCGACGCAGCAGGCGATCAATTTGGGCAGCTTCTTCTCGATTCAGAATAGGACTGTGAGTATCTGAGATAACTTCACCATTTTGATAGGCAAGATTGCCGCGATAAATTGGATTTGTTAACCAACGCCGTCCAGTAGACACGGAGATTTTCTTGTTATATTTTTTCTCTAAATATCGCACTGCACCGCGTAAGGAACCATAGAGTAAAAACTGTTCAAAAAAATCTTTAACAACAGGTGCTGTACTGCGATCAATAATATAGCGGTCTTTACCCCGTCGGTAGCCGTAGGGTGCTTTTCCGGGTGGCGGTAGGGCTTTAATACGATTGCGGGCATGACCTTGACGCAGGCGGCGACGGTTGGCTTCCTGTTGCACCTCAACGAATAGTTTTAGTAAATCTTTGCTCTGGTTTATATCGGTTGAAGTGGAACTATAAGGTTGCTCAGTTGTAATAACGGTAACACCTAAAGCTTCAACTTGGCTGAGGCGATCGCTCACTTCTAAGACTGAATCACCGAGTTCTTCCAGACGGCGAATTAACAAGTAATCAACAGGTTCAATTTGGCAGTCTACTAATAGTTGCTGCAATTGCTGACGCGCCCCAAAATCTTGATAGATTCGATCAACTTCCCATCCCCAAATGTTTGGATCGGCGGGAGATTCTAGCAGAGGGTCGCTATAAAGGTATGCAATAATTTTCATTAGTTGTTTGTCAATAATCAGTTGTTAGTACTAACCAACAACCAACCACAAACTACCCTTGACTAATTTCAATAATATTACCATCAGGATCTTGCGTAAACAGAGCAGGTCTACCGGAAGCACTCATTTGTATAGTACATTGATGTGCTAATAACTGGCTTTTAGCTTCATCTAAGTTAGCCACACAAAAAGCAATGTGGGGGTTACGACCCCATTTTTCGGGGTTTTGAAGTTTTGGGGTGATAGTTGGATCAACGATAAGGTGAATTTGGAAAGTTCCTAGTTGATACCAAACACCGGGATATTTTAGCGATCGCTCTACTTTAGATAATCCTAATATCGTGCTATAAAAGTATTCGGCTTGTTGCAGGTTTGATACAAGCACAGCAGTATGAAGACATTCGGTAATTTTCATAGTTACTTTTAGCACGAGAATACAGCTAGTTAGATTTTACGTTATTGCTAGGATAAGCTAATGCTAATATTGGTTTAAAGTCCTCCCTAGATTTATTGAGCTGATATGGAAACTATGCAGACGGCGGAAGCAGTTTTTAATCTACGCTCTTGGACAGTTCTAGAGTACCACCGAATGGCAGAAGCTGGGATTTTTCACCCAGAGGAACGAGTTGAATTAGTTGATGGACAGATTATCAAGATGATTGCCAAAGGAACTGCTCATACTGCTGCTGTTAGACGTACTGCTAGGATTTTGCATAGTCTTTTGGTAAATCAGGCAGAAGTCTATACTCAAGATCCTATCCAGTTAAACGATTTTTCAGAACCAGAACCCGATATTGCTGTAGTTAGAATTGATCTCCTAGACTACGCTGACCACCATCCAACCCCTCCTGAAGTTTATCTCATTATTGAGGTATCTGATAGTACCTTTAAATACGATTGTGAAACCAAAGCGAAAGCCTATGCTAAGTCAGGAATTACAGACTATTGGGTGTTAGATGTTAATGAACGAAAACTCCATGTATTTCGAGAACCCACTCAGGATGGCTATCAAAGTGAGGTAATTTTTAGGGGTGATGCGATAGTTTCTCCGTTACAGTTTCCGACACTGGCGATCGCACTTCAGGATATATTACCCCCACTTCTCAATTCTTGATTTTTGTTATTAGTTATTGGTCATTGTCATTAGCCATTTATAACCTGGAAATAGCAAGGTAAACTAACAACCAATAACTGTTCGGTTGAGGTTCACGGCGAAGCCAATAACTAATAACTAACAACTAACAACTAACAGAAAGGAGGGATGTGAATACTCAGTTTAAAGCTGATGAGCTTATCTATATTTTTTCATCCCTCATCCTTTTTTCAGCCAATAGTTTTACTGATACCAAGTCTGATACCATTGTCGCATCTGTTCAATTTCTGCACTTTGAGCTTCGATAATATTCCTGGCAAGATCACGCATTTGGGGGCGATCGCTATCCAGAATCATTGCTGACATCATCACCGCCATTTTATGATGGGGAATCATTTGTTGAATAAATGCTTGGTCAAAGTCAGCCGCATTTTTGAGGCTATCTAAATCCATATTCATCATGTCCATTCCCATCATTCCCATACCGGAGTGCATTGGCATTTGCATATGAGATGAAGCAGGAACTTCAGTCCCATACCACTCTTTATACCAGGATTTCATCTCCTCAATTTCTCGATTTTGGTCTGTTTTAATTGCTTCAGCTAGCTTTTTAATTTCAGGACGTTTAGCTTTTGTTAGGGCAAGATCTGCCATGTCTATTGCTCCCTGATGGTGAGGAATCATCATCTCGATAAAGTGCTGATCCATTTGTTGATGATTCATCATCCCCATTTGAGAGTGTTGAGGGTGATGAGGATCTGATTGAGAAGTTTGAGAGTTTGCTTGGGTTTGTGTCGGGTTATTTTTGGTAAAATTTTGCGGCTGTGCTTGTGTAAGATTGACCATTAATACCCCTGTAATTGCACTGCCTGCGACTAAACCGACGAGTCCGTAAATTAAAGATTTGGTGTTCATACGTTTGTTGTTAGTTGTTAGTTGTTGGTTGTTGGTTATTTGTTGTTGGTTGTTGAATTAATATCGCTAATTAATTCCTAATAACTAACAAATACCAACTACATAGATGATTGTGCTGCTACGATTCCTCGAAACATTCTCATCCCACAAGTGAAAGGATATTCACCGGGTTTCTGTGGGGTAAATTCTACTGAAGTTGTTTTGTTGAGTGGTAAATTAGTCACAATACCAAAATCAGGTAACAGAACTTCTTCTAAACAGTTACTGGAGTCTTTTCGGAAGAAGTTAAGCCGAACGGGTTGACCTACTTGTACTACAATGTAATTTGGTTCATAACCGCCATCAACAGTAATCGTAAGTTCTTGTAACCCTTGTTGAAGTTGAGCTTTTTGAGTTTTAGGTTTTTTGAGTAAAAACCACCAAATTTCTGCACCAATTAGTGCTATACCTCCCATAGTAACGGCTAGTTTAAGACTAAAAGGTTGCTCAATTTTACGAAATTGATGAGTCTGATTAGCAGGCATCTCAGAAGCTATAGCACTCGAAGAACCAATTCCCATTAATAATGCTAGAGTAATCAGACTGCTCCAAACTTGACTCTTACGTTTCATTATTAATCTTACCTCCTTTCAACTATTACAGTTATCTCTCGACTGATAGATTATAATCCTTCAAAAATTAAAATCTAAAATCGATTAGATTGTAGCTGAAACTGACGCAAACGCAAGGCATTCGTAACAACAGAAACAGAACTAAATGCCATAGCTGCTCCCGCAATAATTGGATTAAGTAACCAACCGAATAAAGGGAATAAAATACCAGCAGCTAGAGGAATACCAGCGACATTATAAGCAAAAGCAAAAAAGAGATTTTGGCGAATATTCCCCATAGTGGCGCGTGAAAGTCGAATAGCAGTAATAATGCCTTGGAGATCCCCAGAAATAAGGGTGATATCACTCGCTGCGATCGCCACATCTGTCCCTGTTCCAATGGCTAATCCTACATCCGCTTGAGCAAGTGCAGGTGCATCATTAATTCCATCTCCTACCATCGCTACAATTCGATTTTGGATTTTGGATTTTGGATTTTGGATGGAAGAGGTTTTGCCAGTTTGTAGAGATTGAATTACGGCGGCTTTTTGATCAGGACGTACTTCGGCTAAGACGCGATTAATACCCACTTGTTGCGCGATCGCTTCTGCGGTACGCTGATTATCTCCTGTGAGCATTACAACTTCTAACCCCATTCTTTGTAGGGTTTTTACGACTGCTTCTGATGAGGGTTTTACCGTATCAGCAATACCAATTAGTCCTTCTAATTTTCCATTAACCGCAATAAATACAGCCGTTTCGCCTGCGTCTTCCCAAGCAACTTTTTGTCTGTGAAGCGGTAGCGTTTCAATCTTCAATTCATCCATCCAACGTTGAGTTCCAATTTGGATTAATTGATCTGAAACGACACCTTGAACGCCACTGCCTGCGATCGCTTCAAATCTTTCTGGTTCCGGTAGAGGTTTTTCTACACCTTGAGACTCAGCATACTGCACAATCGCTTCTGCTAAGGGATGTTCTGAACGGTTTTCTATCGCTGCTGCTAATCGCAAGAGATTGATTTCATTATGATTAGCTGTTCCCTGAACAGTTATAAAGTTTGTAACACCTGGTTTTCCTTGGGTAATTGTTCCAGTTTTATCTAAAACAATGGTTTGAATTTGATGAGCAAGTTCAAGACTTTCTGCC
This sequence comes from Cyanobacteria bacterium UBA11370, assembly GCA_003486645.1. Taxonomy (GTDB): domain Bacteria; phylum Cyanobacteriota; class Cyanobacteriia; order Cyanobacteriales; family Coleofasciculaceae; genus UBA11370. The sequence continues at coordinate 8,486 of DNGI01000424.1, forward strand.
CCTTTAATTAGGATACCATGTTCTGCTCCTTTACCAAGTCCAACGGTAACAGATGTAGGAGTAGCTAACCCTAAAGCACAGGGACAAGCAATAATTAAAACACTTACAGTTGTGATTGTAGCTAGGGTAAGATTGCCCATAAAATTAAACCAGAGGATGAATGTTGTAATGGCGATCGCAATCACCGCAGGTACAAACCATCCTGTTACTTGATCCGCTAACTTTTGAATCGGTGCTTTGGAACCCTGTGCCTCTTGAACTAATTTGACAATCTGAGCTAATGCTGTATCTTTTCCCACTCGCGTTGCTTGGAATTGGAAACTACCTGTTTTATTAATTGTTGCTCCAATCACTTCATCTCCGGGTTGCTTAGTAATCGGAATACTCTCACCCGTAATCATCGATTCATCAATGGTAGAAGAACCCGAAATAACCTCTCCATCAACGGGAATTTTCTCTCCAGGACGCACCAAAACGATATCTCCTACCACAACATTACCGATAGGAATATCAACTTCTTTTCCACCCCGAATGACACGCGCTGTTTTCGCCTGCAATCCCATCAATTTACGAATAGCTTCTGAGGTTTGACCCTTGGCTCGATGTTCTAAAAAACGACCTAATAAGGTTAAACTAATAATGACAGCCGATGCTTCATAATAAACCTCTGGCATTAACCCCTGAGAGTTAAAAAAACCAGGATTTATTGTCGCCCATAAGGAATAGAAATAAGCCGCAGATGTTCCCAGTGTAATCAACGTATTCATATCTGCGGTACGATGTCGAAAAGCAGCCCATGCTCCCCGATAAAACGATTGCCCTACCCAAAATTGAACTGGGGATGCTAATAGGAGTTGTAACCAGGGGTTGTGAAGTATATTAAAAATTGGGTGTAATTTTATTCCCGCCATGCTGGGTATGGAACCTACTACTAATAAGAGACTCAATCCACCCGCAATGAATATCTTCTGTTTGAGGTCTTTTTCTTGGGCTTCTCTAGCGGCTTTTTCAGTATCATTTTCGTCTGGTTCTTCTGAAATCGGATAAGCCGAATAACCCACTTCAGTTACCGCATGAGTGATCTGATCGGAATGGGTTTGTTTGGTATTATATTTAACAGTAGCTTGCTCAGTACCAAAGTTAACATTGCACTCAACTACGCCCGGTACTGATTGAATGGCTTGCTCAATCGCGTTGGCGCAAGACGCACAAGCCATGCCTTTTAATTGCAGATGCAGTGTTTCCATAAACTGATTGGGAGCTATTACAATGAGCGGGAAAAGAAGGGTAAAGCTTTGTATTTTGAGTAAGTCTCTTAACTTTTTAACTTAACCCCTTCCTGATCATTACTCTAAAGTCTCTAGCTAACTGGAGGTTCAATAACCTGTAATAAAACTTTACTGATACAACCTATTGTTCAGGTTCATCTTGATTTAAAAAATAAGCTTATTAATATATTGAGTTTGCCATGGGAAAATGAAATCAAGATGAAATCTTGATCATTTTCCTAAAATCTAAAATTAGCTCGGTTAAGGTCGGAGTAAATCCGCATCTCCCGGTTGAGGAAGTCCTGGGGTACTTCTAGGATTAGGCGTTGGTAGCGGTGACGGTGATTCCCTCGGTGTCGGTGGGGGATTCTCAGGCAGGTTAGGATTGAAGAGGCTAACCAAAACGTCTACTAAAGCATTCCGCTGGGCACGAGTTAGCCTTTGAATGGCAGCGCGATCGCCCTCCATGGGATTTTCATTTAAGGTGTTACCACCAGGATACTGGGAGGCGACTAGATACTCATGGGCACCCAGATAGTCTGCCATTGTCAATTTCCAATCCAACCGATAATAAGGAGGACGGCTTTTCACATATAAGTGATAGCGAATTAAACGACCCACTAGGGTATTATCCGCATCCACTTCGCCAGTTTCCTGACTAATATACTGATTTTCTAACGGCAAATCGGGTAAGCGTTCATAAACTCGCTGCCAAACCTCTTGAGGTCTAAACCCCTGGGCAATAACAGGTTGTGAGGGCGTTAACTTAAAGACACCTGAACTTGTCGTCACTCCCACTTGGATTACAACCAAACCAAAACCGATTAGAGCAGCTAGAGCTAAGTGTAATAATCGTAAGTGTAATAGTCGTCGAACAGTTCTAAGGTTTGGTATCACTTTGACCATCTTAATTTGACATCCTCCTCGGCCTGAAGGCACGAGGATTCCCAAGACTCACGACTTGGGTTTCTGTTTCCTTCCCTTACAGGAGTTTTGCGACTGCCCAATAGACACATGCCTATCAGGTCTTACATTCGCTCCACAGACTATCACCGCAAGCCCTGCGGCTAAAATATTTTGCGCGGCATTAATGTCTCGGTCATGGTGCGTCCCACATTCAGGGCAGTCCCACTCACGAACATTAAGCGGCAGTTTATCAACAACATGACCACAGTTTCCGCAACGTTTAGAACTAGGAAACCATCGGTCAATTTTAACCAGTGTCCGACCGTACCACTGGCACTTGTATTCCAACTGACGAACCAACTCCGACCAACTAGCGTCAGCAATAGCTTGTGCCAATTTGTGGTTCTTCATCATATTCTTCACCGCCAAGTCTTCGACAGCAATCGTTTGGTTTTCACGTACCAGTCGAGTTGTCAGCTTGTGAAGGAAATCTGTTCTTGCATCAGCAATAGCTGCGTGAATTTGAGCAACTTTATGTCTGGCCTTC
>DNGI01000147.1:0-23160 GCA_003486645.1 Cyanobacteria bacterium UBA11370
CCACGACTTTTGCAAGAGGTCTAATAGACAAGAATTTGGGTTAGTAGAAGTTTTTATGAATAAATAGCGCGATCGCCCCTCTCAACACTCCAATCCCATCCAAGAACCTGGAGAATAAAAACTACCGTCTAACCTGTTCAACCGTCATCACAGCAGATCGTTCAAACTCCTTAAATACCGATTCAAAAAGTAGCTTTGAGTACTGTCTAGCAATTAAATCCGGTGTAAAGTGAGACTGTAGATAACAACGCCCTGCCTCACCCATTTGCTTAACCAGTTGAGCATCCGTTGATAAGCGTCGAATAAATGCCGCTAGCTGGACAGCATCACCATTTTTAAACGCTGCACCAAACCCACCATCTGCAATCATTGTTCGCAGATAAGATTGAGGTTCACAAATCGCTGCTACAGGCCGTCCGGCTGCCAAAGCTGCATATAATTTGCTAGGGGCAACTAACCCTTTCATCCCCGGACTAACACTCACTAAAGACAAATCACAGGCAGTTAACGAATAGGGTAAATTATGCTTTTCTTGATAGGGTAAGAAGCGACACTTAGTTAAGCATAATTGATTGGCTTGATCCTCAAAAAATTTACGTTTAGCACCATTTCCAATAAAAACAAACTGAATTGATTCATTGTGTAGAAGTTTAGCAGCGTCTAAAATTGTATCCATATCATGGCAGCGACCCATATTTCCCGAATAGAGAACTGTAAAGGTATTGACTAAATTTAAATCTTGGGCAAACCAATTATCGTGTTTAGCAAGTGGTACAATCCAATTCGGGTCAGCCCAGTTATGAATAACAGCAATTCTATCCTGAATTTGGGGATATTTTGCGGCAACTCGCTCCTTCATGGAAGGACTTAAAACAATAATATTTTCAGCTTGCTTCCAAATCTGATGATTCAAAGCATCCCACAATCGAACCAACCAGTGATGACGGGAAACAACGTTTAATTCTACGGCGATATCAGGATATAAATCATAGATTAGACAAATATAAGGCAGGCGAAATAATCGATTAGCTAAGTAACCTAAAATAGGTAAAAATGGAGGCGCTGAGGTGACAAGTAATACATCTCCACGATTCCTAGTTTTGAGTAAATGAAGACCAGAACGTAAACAGAATAGAATCCCATTCAATGCTTTTCCCCGAATGCGTTTTGACCAAATTCGAGTGGCACGCGATCGCCGAATTGTTACTCGATTTTCATGCTCAATTGCTGGGGCAGATTCCTTGTGAAAAGCATAACCGGGTTGACCTGTAAAAATTTGAACGGGTAGACCTAATTTTCCCAACTCAATAGCAAGTTCTTCAATCAGTTGTCCTGTTGCGGCGTAATCAGGCGGATAAAATTGGGTAATGATCGATAATTTAACCGAGTTGTTATGCCATCCTCCAGTCTTACCATTGGTCATTTTTCTGCGCTCCTCATTCGTACATCAACTGATGCAGGGATACGCTAGATTTTACGAAGCAACTTTGTTGATATCCGGATTATTTTTAGCTTTATTTTTAAGATTTATATTTTTTAAATCAACCTATTTTTATTGATTAAATTGAAAATTTATCCAACAAAGTTATTACTGTTGGATATCGATTTAATACTGATTTTATGCTCAACACATTGGAATCAAAAAGGCTTGTAAATCTTATAAATATTGGGTATATAGCCTTTCTCAAATGGGTGAGACAAATTTAATTTTATTCCCTACTTCTCACTGAAGAGTTGTGAGTTACACAAAATTCTTAATTGAGAACTCACCATTCAACACTCAACATTCATAACCTATCCCACCTCCTAAATCCCAAATGGTATATATAAGAAGTCTAATCAGGCATATAGACCCACTAGACGCTTTCCGTAGGGTGGGACAAAAAAATACGGATACAAACCCTTAAATTTATTTAGAGAGAAGAAAATAAATTTTTAATCATTCAAGCTCCTAAATTAATTTATGGGGCATATGATCCTTCACCATTGATCCTTCCCTTTGACGCTATTCCCCAAAAAAAGTGCCCGATTTTACCCGATGATATTTTAATAGATAAACACCCGGCTAACCTGTATCTGGAGAGAGATTCCTATAAACTGATCGCCTGGAAAATTTTTGTCAGGCTGTAAGAATTACTAGAAGTCGAGGACTTACAGAATTAAACGTGTAGGAGCTACAAGAGAGCAAAATTCGTTACGATTAAGTATAGCCTTACCCAGCCGTGAACGTTCAGCTCATCGAGCAACTCCAACTATCTCTGAACTCCTCAATTTCTAAATTCCTAAACTCTAGTAAATTTGAGGTGAGGCTTGTTTATCCTGATGAATCGATGACAGGGCTGTATCAGTAAGAGGTATAGCTTCTTCAAGCTGAACCCTCCTCATTTGGCAACTTGGCTAACTGCACGGAAACTCAGCGTCTGTTTGACAACAGTCACGTCTAACCTGAATTGTATTATGGGTCCCAAGGTCGATTATCAACCGTTGCTGGTCAATGCTAACGATAAACCATCCTCTGTATCGCCTCCAATTTACCCCTCTGGATTTTCTCTCGTTGAAGAAGAAAAACTCGATCTGCGTCAGATTTTAGCAGTAGCGCAACGGCGGGCAATTATTATTGCAGGGGTAGCGATCGCCGTATCCGGAGGAATTGTCAGTCAGGTCTTGAAACAGGAACCTAATTATGAAGGAAAATTCCAACTTTTAGTCGGATCACCGTCAGGAGAAGACCAAGCAGAACAGTTAACTGAAGCACTCAGTAAAACCGGGACTGTTCAAGTTCAAGGACCAGACTATGAAACTCAAATTCAGGTTTTGTGGAGTCCTCAAGTTATGGCTCCCATTGTTGCACAAATTCAATCTCGTTATCCAGAGGTTGACTATAGCGCTCTCCGCACTAAACTTACTATTTCCCGGCTACAAGAAACTAAGATTTTAGAAGTTCGCTATCAAGATTCAGACCCCAATAAAATTCAGTTTATTTTAGAGCAGGTTGCTAACGGCTACGTTCAGTATTCAGAGGCAGAACAACGAACGGCTGTAACTCAAGGACTTGCCTTTGTTAATAAACAAACTCAGAAACTTCAAGAACTGGTCAACGACCTTCAGCAACAAATCCAAAACTTGCGGCAAACTTACCAAATTGTCGATCCCGAAACTCAGGGTCAACTGTTAACCAATCGGGTTAGCGATATTGTTAAACAACGCCAAGAAACTCAAAGCCAACTCATTGAATCTCAACAACTTTACGCCGAACTCCAAACCCAGTTAGGGCAGTTGGGGGTAACACCAGACGGAGCGATCGCCGCCTCAGCACTTTCAGAAGCACCCCGCTATCAAGACTTACTTAACCAACTCTCTGAAGTCGAAAGTCAGATTGCAACCGAGTTAGCACGATTCAAAGAAGAAAATCCAGCTATTGAGACTCTGCGGGAAAAAAAGGAACGACTATTGCCCCTAATTGAAGAAGAAGCAGCCAATGTTGTCGGTAACGCCGCATTTGGTATTCCTAATAATCCTGAATCCCTTGCCTCTCCCAGTTCAATTCGCTTGAATCTCACTCAAAAACTGGTTGAAACGAAAAATCAAATTCAAGTTCTAGAAGTCCGTAGAAATGAGATTGCCGATGCAGAAATTCGGCTAAGTCAACAACTCAAAACTCTGCCTGTTATTGCCCGTCGATATGGAGATTTACAGCGGCGACTCACCGTAGCAACTGAAAGTTTAAACCGCTTTCTCGCCGTTCAGGAAAAGTTGCAAATTGACGAATCTCAAAAAACCCCTCCCTGGCAACAACTTTCTCAGCCACAAAAACCCCAACAACCCATCTCACCGAACATACCACGGGGAATTGCTTTAGGTGCGATCGCGGGTTTACTGGCGGGAGCAGGTGCGGGAATGTTAGCCGAAAAATTAGATAAGGCATTTCACTCTACCGATGAGTTGAAAGATACCACAGGTTTACCCCTATTAGGAACAATTCCATTTAGTAAAGAACTCAAGAAAAATATTACTCGTTCAGCTACTCCTTCAAAATCCCATTCTGAACCGTTAGAATTAGAACTCCGCAGGCGTTCTTCTCGTTATAATGCTTCTCCTTTATTAGAAGCATTTCGCTCTCTTCATGCAAATCTTCACTTTCTCAGTCCTGATAAATCAATCCGTTCATTAGTAGTTAGTTCTGCGGTTCCAGCGGATGGAAAATCGACTGTAGCGGCATTTTTATCACAAGCAGCAGCAGCGATGGGAGAACGGGTTTTGTTGGTGGATGCAGATTTGCGCCGTCCTCAAGTTCATGTGAAGACAGATTTGCCGAATGTTTGGGGATTAAGTAATGTAATTTCCAGTGAAATTAATGTGAGTGATGTGATTCAACAATCGCCCTTGGAAGATAATTTATTTGTCTTAACAGCGGGGCAAATTCCACCCGATCCTACCCGACTTCTTTGTTCTAAAAAGATGCAGAATTTAGTCGAGCGTTTCCATGGTGCATTTGATTTAGTAATTTTTGATACTCCGCCATTACTGGGTTTAGCAGATGCTCGATTACTTGCCGCTCATACTGATGGAATTATCATGGTTGTCGGGTTAGGAAAAACGGATCGAGCAGTGTTAACCCATGTTTTATATGGATTGAAAACCTCTCACGCTAAAGTGTTGGGAATGGTAGCCAATGGAGTGAAAGATTATCGGGCAAGTTCTTACGATTACTACAATCGCTACTATAGTCAAGTTCCTCAACAAACAGCGGTTTAGAGTAAGTTTAAGTTCTGAATATTCAATAGACCTCTTGCATAAATCCGACAAACCCCTCCCCAACCCTCCCCGAAACGGAGAGGGAGCAAGATTTTTCCCCCCGCATCGGGGGGATTGTTAGCGCAGCGGGACGTAGTCCGGGGGGTAAAATTAACTTTTGCAAGAGGTCTAATGAATGTCATTTAATCTTTGTCGATAAAAAATCGCGGCTTGTATCTATACAGAATTTACCGAAATTTCTCATTTAAACACTAGATATAAGAGTAGGATTGGGACTGCCCACCCTACATATAGAGTTTCTACCTAAGTCCGATATTTAGCGATTTAATAGTAGGTGTGATTTCATACCACATTGCATCTCTTCGAGACAATTTTGTCTCCCTTTCTCCTCCTCAAAATACCTACTCGACTACAGCCAACGCTGGGGCTTTCGCTACACTCAGTAAAATACAGGATATGCTTATATCAACGGCTATAATTTTAAACTTCGTTTTTACATCCGAGGTATTATCTATGCAAGCCCAAGAAAAACGCTACTATTCCCCCGAAGAATATCTGGAGTTAGAAGTCGCTTCAGACTATCGCCACGAATACATAGACGGAGAAATTATTCTGATGACAGGTGGAACCCCCAATCATAATCAAATCGCTTTGAATTTGAGTGGCGCACTCAATTTTAGCCTGAAGCGTCAGCCTTATCGAGTATTTGTAACGGATCAGCGTTTATGGATTCCCAGAAAGCGAATTCACACCTATCCAGATGTGATGGTTGTTGCCGGAGAATTAGAATTGGAAGAAGGACGAAGAGATACAATTACGAATCCGCTGATGATTGCTGAGGTGTTATCAGAGTCTACCCGAAGTTATGATTGCGATCGCAAGTTTGCTGCTTATCGAACTATCCCTAGTTTTCGAGAATATCTTCTGATTGACCAATATAAGATTCATGTTCAACATTACTCTAAGACAGATGAAAATAAATGGATATTTTCTGAGTATGAAGATGAAACTATGGTTTTGCCGTTAACATCAATTCCTTTTGAGATTACTCTTACCGATATCTACGATAAAGTTGAGTTTGAAGAGAAGGAGTAAGGAAAGGATGGGAGAGTGCGATCGCGTTTCCACTTACAGATTTAGCGAAGGGAATATCTTTAATTCTAAGAACTACTAACAGGTAATCTAGAAAATAGAATTAATCTACTCTCACGAGGCAAGCTTATGCAACTAGAAGACTATTTTGAATTTTTAGATCCTGATGACATCCGCATTAAAGGACATCGCATTGGCATTGATGATGTGATTAAATATTATTTGCAGGGCTATTCACCCGAACAGATGTTAGAGGAATTGCCGACTCTAAATATGGAAAAAATTTACGCGACTCTTACCTACTATCTACACAATCGTGCTGAGATAGATGCTTATATGTTGCGGTTGGAGAGGTGGCGGGAAGCGCGTTATCAGGAATGGTTAGCTAAGGAACCTTCTGATGTGGTAAAACGTGTGAGAGCCTTAAAAGCTCAACGGGAACAGGAGTTATTAAACCGTTCGTGAAAATACGTTTCCTAATCGATGAAAATTTGCACCCTAAGTTGAAAACTGCGGTTTTGCGCCTCAACCCAGCAATGGTAATGCCACAAATTGCTAGTCATTCATTGACAATCTTTAAATCAAATTAGACTTTCTTCCCCTCCATCACCTCATTAAATTTATCTCTTCCCTCATGATAATCCTTACTTTCATACCCCATCACATACCGCACAATCCACTTCTGCGACTTCCCATCCTCTAAAAGTAACTGAATCGCCTTACGTAAAACCTCATCATTATCGACAAACTTCTCAACAAACCAATTCCCCGTTTTCTTAAATCCACCCCTATCCTCCGTCGTGGTATAATTCAAATAAATTCCGGCTAATAATACCTTAATTGACTTAGCAAAAACTTTCTCATTCTCCAGATTCAGAGCCATCAAATCTTCAGAACTGACTTGACGGATGTACTCCTCCTGTCGCTCCTTAGAAATGAGTTCCTTATATAACTCCCCTAACCGACCAACTCTCACATTCGGTAAATAGCAATACAGATAATCAACTACAATTGCTTTGAGCAAACTATCACCTAAAAACTGCAACTGCTTATTCGGAGAAGCACGTTCTGTGATTGATTTCAAATGACGTTCCAACACAGGTGCAATCAAATTTTTAGTCAACCAATTCCGCGTTTGAGAAAACCCCCGATCCACATGAATCGCCCCAGCTAATGCCTTAAATCCCTCCTCAAACGGATTGTGAGATTGCAAGCGAAGGCGATGGCGTTCTTGCCCCATACCCAAAAACGGGTACGCTTCTCCTAACCCCAATTGCGACCAAACTTTAGTTAACCGTTCCCCCTCCGTCAGCTTATCTCGTAATGCCGAAAAATTGCCAACTTCTAAGTACGGGCAATGCTGATATAAATAATCCGCGATCGCCAAATTCAAAACAGCATTCCCCAAGAATTCCAATCGCTCATTATTCGTCTCCGGTTCGCCAATTTGTTCAGCATAGGAGCGATGAATTAAAGCCAAACGTAGGGTTTCACTCGTTTTAAAGTGAATACCAATCTTCGCTTCAACCGATTCAGGATTCCATTCCATCAGTCTTAACCGATTCAGGACTTGTTACTACTTTAGTTTGCACCGTTAGGACTGAACAAGGGGCATGATGCAGAACATAATTGCTAATACTGCCCAAGAGGAATTCACTCAAACCCGATAGTCCGCGATGCCCAATCACAATCAGATCAGCATCCCAATTTTTTGCCATATTACAGATCGTTTCACCCGCACTACCCGGAACTTGAATAAATTCCGCTTTCACACCCGCCCTAGTCGCTTCATCAGTCCGCGATCGCAATAATTCTAAACATTCACTTTCAAATTCATCCCACTGCTTGCGATAACTAATATTGACATCATTCAAGCTCCACGGATAGTAATCAATTCCAGAAAACCCAGCTACACCCGGACTATTCTCTTCTTCAGGAGCAAGGACGTGTAACAGCATCAGATGTCCATTTAGGGCTTTCGCTAAGGATAGCGCTTGATCGAAAACATGGTTGCCCATTCCAGAACTATCCATCGCAACAAGAATCTTTTCAAACATACAAACCTCCGCTCTTAAAACACGCTTCGTTTGTGAACAAACAGGTTTTTACTTGCTTCCAATGAGAGGTGTCGGGAGGAACAGGCTTTATCTGTTGCTTTCTTTCCTCATTTTTGTACCTCATCCAGTTGCAATCTGCTGTAAGTAACCCCCTCACCGCCTTACCCCCTCATATCCAAGAGGCGATCGCTAATTTCCGCTGCGCTACACTAAAACACTAACCACCCGAAAAATGGTATAATTGACATCAAATCTTGAGTGAGCAGCTAGATTCTGGCGGAACAGCGAGTTCGATCCTCCAAACTACTACTAATCTAACGATTATGTAAGAATTTAGCTCGAAAAACACACAACAATTCAACAAACGGAAAGATAGGTTAGCTACAACCTGTTAAAGAATTGTTAAACAATAAGGACAGACCCCTGATATTGGAGAAAACCCTTTTAGCAGAACTAGAAAGCCCACGCTAACTCTGTAGGGATAGTTCAATCAAGCAACTATTAGACGTAGATACAGTATTTGATCCCTGCTTCCCAGTTACTCGATTTAGCCAAAGACTCCAGTAGTTTAGAGCCAAATTCACTAACTGACAACCAACAACCAACAATCAACAACAAACAACAAACAACAAACAACCAACAACTGACTAATGAGTCCAAATTTTCGCTTTGCGGTGATCAGCGATCCCCACATCGCCCTTCCCCATACCATCTGGGATCATCCTACCCGATTTCATCTCGTTGAAATCAGCATTCCAGCACTGGAACTTGCCCTAGAACATTTAGAACACCTCGATCTCGATTTCGTCCTATTCCCTGGAGACTTAACCCAGCACGGTGAACCTACTAACCATACTTGGTTACAACAGCGACTCGCTCAACTCCCATTCCCGGTTTACGTAATACCCGGAAATCATGACGTACCAACTCTACTACCGGATGAACGGTCAATTGGACTAAAATACTTTCCTCATTATTACAGTAAATTTGGATATACCAATCCCAATCAAGTCTATTACACTTGTGAAGTATTACCAGGAGTACAGCTTATTGGGTTAAATTCTAATCAATTTGACGAATCGGGTCAACAATTGGGATGTCTGGATGAAGCGCAATTAATCTGGCTAGAAGACGTACTAACTCAAATTCAGGATAAGTTAGTGCTGGTCATGGTGCATCACAACATCATAGAACACCTACCCGGTCAAGCCAATCATCCCTTGGGACGGCGATATATGTTGGAGAATGCACCACTTGTGCTAAAACTTCTCAAAGCCGCTGGAGTTAATCTTATTTTTACCGGACACTTACACGTCCAGGATATTGCCTGCTACGAAGGTATTTATGAAATTACCACAGGTTCATTAGTGAGTTATCCTCACCCCTACCGAATTTTAGAGTTACGAACCGATTATCAGGGCAAGCAATTATTACACATTGAATCTCATCATATCAAATCAGTCGCTAATTGGAACAATCTACCCCAAATATCACGAGAATGGATGGGCGATCGCTCCCACCCCTTCATGGTTAAACTTCTCACCGCCCCACCTTTAAACTTACCTATAGTAGAAGCAGAAAAACTTGCCCCCAGTCTACGTTACTTCTGGGCAGATATTGCAGCGGGTGACGCATCTTTTGACTTCCCATCCTTCCCTCCAGAAGTTCGTCGTTACTTTCAAACCTTTAGCGCCTCTAGTGCGATCGATAACAACACAACAATAGTACTAACAACTAACAACTAACAACTAACAACTAATGCATTAGAGAACGCCATACTTGCCAGTAAAACAGGAGTTCCCGATCATAAGAATGGCGGGTAGGATCAGTTTGATTTGCTGCCTGGATTTGGCGAATTGTGTCAGGATTAAGGTCAGGATGATCGGGATCTATCTGGGCGATCGCTTCTCCCAAAAGTGTGGACGGTTTAAATAATTTGTGATGTAAGGGTACGCCCAATTGTTGAAGCAAATTGCGTCCTGCCTTGGATTTAGCGACAATAGATTGGACTTTACAAGCGGTTGCAAAAAAGTCGTGTAGTGGAGAAAAAGGCTTGGGACGTAATAGATTGCCACCGGATACAAAGGGAATAGTTAACATTTCAGGAAAGTGGCGGCGGTAAATTTCAAGATAAAGTCTATAGTTTGCCTTGAGTTCGGGAGGAATAGTTGGAGTGATGCTCCATAATTCTTTATTCAGTCCTGGCGTGAAGGGTAATACAATATTGGCATAAATTTTGAGTGGATTAATACTGATGCGGTGGCGAGTGCGATTTCGTACCATGAATTGATGAACGCCAAACCCATCGTCGCTATATTTCCCTTTTTCAACTTGAAGAACTGCCATAAACTCTTCATAAATCTGTTCAGCTAATAGGGGCGAGAAAATTCTTTTTACCGCTTGCCAAGGCGCTGAATGGGGTGGCATTGCTTTGGTGGCAAATAGTTCAGAAAAACCACCAGAGATACGTGGGAAAGGTTGAAAGGCTACATTTTGAAATAGCCCATCCCAAACGGCTTGCATTTCTGGCTGGATGTGCTGCAACACTTGGGAAATAAAAAGAAATAGGCTTGGTGTCGCCACTTCATTAAATTCCAGATAATCCAGGTATTGTTGAGAGGAGAAAAAGTTGGGATTTGACAGAATTCGTTTGACAGGAACACCGACTTTCTTAGCAATCCATTCGGCATAAATTCCATCCGCACCTAAGAACTCATCTTCATGATCAAGAACAACTGCATTGGGTTTAACATCTATTTTGGAGAGTATCGCCAATATCAGTCGTGAATCTAATCCACCACTGAGCAAAATTGTTCCGGGTTGATGATAAGTTAGATAAGCTTTAATATCCCGTTCAATTGAATCGATGAGAGCAGCAGTATCAACATCAGAAAGAGACATTCGTGGCTGAGGAGAAGGCCATTGCCAATAGGCTTTTTCTTCAATTATATCGTTGTCTGGATCGTAAATGATGATCGAGCCGGGAGCCACCCGTTGAACCTGTTTTAGAGAGGTTCTGTTAGCAATAAAATGACCAAAGGTGACAAAAGTGCCCCAAGCAGCTGGATCGATTTCTAAATCAATTAATCCACTAGCGGCGATCGCTTTTATTTCACTTGCTAACAGCAGCATACCCTGACAACGCGCCATATACAGCGGTTGCATTCCCAGAATGTCAGTTACAATTACCAGCCTCCGGGCGTTTCGATCCCAAAATAAGGCGGAGAATGTGCCATCAAACTTGGTTAAAGCCTCAGCCGCATTATGATAATTGCTCTCAACAATTTTGGATAATTGTTGATTTAGGTCGCCAGTTTTAGCAAGAGGTAAACCAGTAATGACTAAGAGATTACCTGTTGAGCCTTGCTGTTGTAACGATATTTTACTGGTTGTTTCTGTTCTCGGAATTGAAGCTATATAACCGCAATCTTCAAGTTTAAATATCTGATAATCTTTGAATTGCCCGTTCTTCTGGGCATTAGCCATAGGAGTAATAATCTGCTGGCTATATTGGGGTCTATTTCCAAGAATAAGAGCGCATTTCAACATCTGATTATTGCCTTGTTGTGCAGGGTTTGGCTGGATGCAATCAGCCTGTAGCAATTCGGCAAATATAGCAACTTCAGATCATTCATAAAACCCAATGCCAGTCTCTTATAACAAAAACACTCCCTAGCTATTTTTTTGATAGCCAAAGCTCAAGTGCATAGCGAACAATATTCCTGTAGTCTCTCAATACTTGTATTGTGTATGTCCATGGTGGTAAGTGTTCCGGCCATCGGCTCACTCCATTGTCGGGTTGCACTTGATTGATTTGTGAAAGCCATGCGTCATCAGTTTCATACCCAAACTCTATTAATTCCTCTGCAATCGAGCCATGCAACTCAAGTTGAGCAGCCAACCGTGGCTTATGTTGATGCCATATACCAATGCTGTTAGTGGCAATAGGGCGCAGCCCACCGAGTGCATTTAGAGATTTTTGAGAGGGGCGAGCTATTTTGTCATAATCAGAGAAGTTTGCACGCTTTTTGAGGAAAGGAAGTTTCGCCATTAATTCTTGTTGCACCTTGTTAGGATTTTTAACTAGATTCTCATAGCGCACTGTCAGAAAATGTGGGTGATTCATTACTCTACGGGCAGCGCGAGTATAGGACTTCCAGTGACGGAGGTTTGTCCAATAAAGCTTAGAATTTTCACCGTGACGGCTAACAACTATATCTCTGGGATCGCGCAATAAATAAATTATCCAAAGATTGGGGTCAATAGCAAGAAGAGGAGGAATACAGAGAATGTCTCGAGGTTGCTTGGAACAGAATACCTTAAAATCTTGCTTAGGATAGCTGAAGATTGTCATCTCATGTTCTGAGAACCCATCAATTTCAAAACAGCTCACCATGAGTTCTAGCATCAAAGTTGTACCGCTTCTCGGTGAACATCCAACAATATGGATACGTTTCATTAGATCCTCTAAAGATATTTAACTAAAAATTAATTAAGCTTCTCGTATATAAAAGTTTCCCCTGCGGAGTTCGTGGAACTTGCTCCACCTGATGCCATTTTATCTGACAATTTTCACCCATGACTAATCGAATCTGACTACAAATATCAGCCATGTCATCTTCTACAGGTTCTCCATGCGGTACATAATAAATTTCAATTTGATCAAAATCTTGCTGTAAAACCTGAAACTCATCTACCCAGTTCCGGAAGTAGAATTGGCGAGTAAAGTAGCCGCCATCAACCAATGTACCATCCTTGGTAACAAAGTGATCTTTCACTCTACCAGTAACTCGTTCTAATGTCGGAAGTGGACTACCACAGTTGCAACCTTTCCCTGAGATAGCCATATCTCCAATTTCATACCGAATCAGTGGCATGGCATAGTTGTGTAACGTTGTAACTAATACCCGACCTTCTTCGCCCGGTTGTACAGGTTGGTTGTTTTTATCGACAACTTCCACGTAGTTATTAAAGTTAAAAATGTGGATTTTGCCGCGAGAACATTCACCCGCGATCGCACCGACTTCTCTCGACCCATAGAAATCATAAACTTTACATCCAAACACATCTTCAATTAACTCTCTCATGAAAGGACGTAGGGTTTCTGCCGAAGTGTATAATAACTTGGGACGGTGGATGGATAAATTATTAGTTCTAACAAACTTAGCGAGTTGATACAATGAACCTGCATATGCCTTAATAAATACGGGTCGTTCTTGATTAATAATTTCTACATAGTTCTGTAAGTCTTCTTTGGTCATTTTGAATGAATTTAAAAAGGTTGTTGGCTGGATCAACTTTAATAATTTTGCCTTAATACCTTTCGTCTTAGTCTGACGCTGAATATCTTTGGCTGAACCCCACAAAATGACTTGTGGTGTACCCCCCAATTCAAGTCCTAAAAACTGACGATAATAAAATAGTTCCGTCGCTTCTCGCCATTCTTCAAACTCTCGATCTTGTAGAATTTCAATTGGCTGTCCCGTAGAACCACCTGACGTATTCAAAAAACAATTACGAGAAGCACTATTATCAGCTTTAAGTGTTTGAAAGTTCTCGCGGATTAGTGGTTTCGTTAGCACGGGAAAATTCTCAACTTGCACATTCCCCTGTATCCCAGAATTCTCTAGGTTGGTATAGTAGGGAACGTGAACAGTTGCAAAATCCAACAAAGACTGTAAGTAAGTCCTTGATTGCTCGCCAGAACTATGTAAAATCTGTTTATAAAATAATTCCCGTGGTCGAGGAGGTTTCAATGTGAGTGTTCTGTAAGCACTACGCCCCAATTGATAAACTTGACTTGGTAAATTCATAGTTCCATAGTTTTTCAGCTAGCTAAAATCAAAAAACGAGTTTACCCAGAAGTTGTTAGACTATCGACTTGTTGAGGAAACCCTAGAACATTAAGATAGTGTTGAGAGGCAATTTCTAAAGTAAATTGCTTTAACCAAGCTGGCTCAACCGATTTGATGTTACCAGATAATACACTCAAAATTGCTTGAGCCATTGCTTCAGTATCACCGACAGAAACTAGGGAACCGTATTTGCCGTTATCAAGAATTTCAGCGGGTCCACTGTTACAGTTAGTAGAAACAACGGGTGTGCCCACAGCCATTGCTTCTACAACTACATTCCCGAAACCTTCCCAAGCTGAAGATAAGACAAACACTGCTGCTTGTGCCATATACACATAAGGATTTTCTACAAAACCAAGCATCGCGACATCGTTTTTTAAGTCCAACTGTTGCACCAACGTATTGAGTTTTTGTCGCTGGGGGCCTTGACCCAAAATCATTAATCTACAAGGTTGTATCTTCCGCACCCTAGCAAAGGCATTAACTAAAGTAGGAAAATCTTTTTGCTCATCCAATCTTCCTACTCCCAACACTACTGGAGGTTCCCCAGTTTTAAACCAAGGGTGATCGAGAGATTCTTTAGCTTTTTCTAAAAGATTGGGCGTGACTGTGGGGTTATAAATCACTTCGATACGCTTGGGGGGAAGACCTGTTACAAAAGTTAGATCTTGGGCTACCCCCTTGGAAATTGCGACAATTCCATCCGCCCAAGGATAGAATAACCGCGCCAACAACGGAGACCAGCGATCGCTACTTCGACTTGGCCCATGGAGGGACAGAGTATTACGTTCAGAAACAACAACCCGCACAGGTATTCCCGATAGATATTTAGCCCATATTGCTATTTCATTGGTATAGTGCAATGCTGATAGTAAAGCTAGTGGACGTTCGCGTCTTAAGTAACGGGCAAGTTTAGGAAGTCCTGCGGGTAATTTGGGTGCTTCTAGGTCTACAATTCGCACTTCTGGTGGTACTTGGGATAGATAAGCACCTTCGACTTTATTGAGTACTAAATCAACTTTAATGCCTTTTTTGATAAATCCACCACTCAAGCTCACCATTACTCGTTCAGCACCACCTCCAGAGAGGTTACGCAGGTAAATAGCGATACGGGGTGAAGTTAAAGTCATATTTATAAACAAATAAGGAGTGGATTATAGGGTGTAGGGATTAGTAATTAACCCCTAGAAATTAGCGGTTATAAATTTTGTTTCCCTGTATAAAATGGACTAATGAAAATCGTTAATAAAATCTGCATTTCCCCTGCCGCGACTACATCCTGTTTAAGTACTCTACGATACTTAATCCAGTGTTGGATAATTTTGAGAAAGTCGCTCACCATGTAGGTCGGGACAACTATAGGCATTTGCCAAGGTTTATAATTTAACATTCGCACATAATGTCGCTTCAGACCATTCTTCCTGAAAAACTGCATTAAATAGTCCTGATCAAAACGAGATTTAGGGATGACGTGATCGAGTTGCATTTCGGGGTTAAACCAAATTTCCCAACCCGCCTGCCAAATGTAGGAGAGCATTTCTAAATCTTCATTTGTTTGAGGAAGAAGGGGATGTTTAGGAACACTCTCGATCCAAGCCTGTTTCCGAATCACTATTCCAGCACCAGGAGGAAACATCTTTTTGTGTGTATTCTTATACTTGTGATTATAACAATAGGGTTTGTCCCCGTTAATCAAAGCAAAATAACGTGCGATTCTTTCAAAACCTGGAGGAGGCTCTACCTCAAATTTTCCATGAATTTGTCCCCCATAAGCGCCTGCTTTCGGATGAGATTGACCAAAATGATAAGCTTCTGCCACCCAATTTGGATCGGGTAAATTATCATCATCAAGAAACCCAATCAAATCGCTCTTAGCTTCTCGAATAGCGCAGCGTCTGGCAAAGGCGAGTCCTTGCTGAGTTTCTAGATAATATCTAATGGGATATGCTGTATCCCAATTTGCTTGATACTCTTGAACAACCTTCGCCGTGTTGTCTTGGCTGTTATTATCAACAACAATAATTTCCCACGTCATTGGTTCATCGAAAAGCTGCGATCGCAACTTCTCCAAGACATCAGGTAAACGGTTTTCACCGTTATAAGTACAAATAGCTACTGTAAAACTAGTCATAATTGACCCCATCTCTATCTTATCTGAGAACTTGCGAAAAAATAAGCTCCTTATTTCTCTATAGG
This sequence comes from Cyanobacteria bacterium UBA11370, assembly GCA_003486645.1. Taxonomy (GTDB): domain Bacteria; phylum Cyanobacteriota; class Cyanobacteriia; order Cyanobacteriales; family Coleofasciculaceae; genus UBA11370. The sequence goes on from DNGI01000147.1 coordinate 15,956, forward strand.
ATTTGCCTTTGAGATGTGAAACGAGGGTTCATGCCAAAAGGCAACAGGAAACAATCAACTCCTTAACATTAGAAAAGCACTTCGAGCCTTTTTTCAGACTAGGAAAAAATACGACTTGGTTTCATAAAGGGTTTGGAAAGGCTAGTGCAGCATGGCGGAAATAACTCACCACCTAAAATCTCTCCCTTGTCTCCCTTGTCCTCCTTGTCTCCCTTTTGCTCAGACGTGGTGACAAACTTCTGCCGTCCTGCACTAGGGCAATTCTCAGGCGGGTGAGGTACAAAACTTTTGATAGCCTTTTAAAGGAGTAAGTTATTTTTGGGTGGCTCGTTCCCTTGCTCTCGTTGACGGCAAATCCCAAAAACTGAGGTATAGCCATGCAAAAATGTAGTGTTACCCACAGGACCTATCTCACCATTACAAAAGAAACCCCCTAACGGAATGTTTTTCATATAACGACGGAACAGTTGGGAATCAAAATCAGGCTGTCCATACAGTCCTGCACCCCGCCCCAAACAGGAAAACATCAACGCTCCCGCCGTGTCTATCGTTCCATATACTTGTTGTTGATAATGCTCAAGGAGCAATTCTAAATCTTCCTCTGAAGTCCGCGCATCCCGCAGATGAAATTGGATTCGCTGACCTGGACGCACCCGATCGCCAATGGCAATTGCCCCAATTCGGGGGTCAACTCCCAATAAATTCCGAATTAAAAAGTCTCCATGACCTAACTGTCGCTTAAACTCATCTCTGGCAATCCCAATAAACAGAGAATGTTGAGCCAATTGTCGGTCTGCTTCGCCGAGAGTTTGGATTAAATCCCGTAAAACTTCCAAAGGCGGACGAGACTCAGCATTCCCCACTATCATATCGCCGCCATCCTGTACTGCCAATTCCAGCACAATATTTCGTTCGCCTTTCGTGACCTGATAGGTTTGACCAATCGGGCGACAACCTTGTGCCACAATTGTTTCTAGAACAATATTTCCACTCAAGGCAACGCCAACTGTTCCCTCTCGATACAGACTTCCAACTAGCTGTTCTTGCTCAGAGAGATAAAATAAGCCATTCTGCACTCCCATCGCACTTGCACTCGCTAGTCCTCCGACTTTAATCGACCCTGGATAAGCAAAATCTAACCCTTGGAGTAAGTCATTGACTCTAGAGGAGAAGGGATCGGCTAACAAAATAAAATGGGGTTGCTCTTGAGGCGAGACACCAATTAATTCCACCCAGGTATCTGGCGAACTATCGAGATCGGGTAAATCGTCTGCGGGAATATGAAACGGATGAACCGAAACATCCGGCAGATGAGCTAAACTCAGACTCAGAGCAGGTGTTCCTTCTATTTCCTGCGATTCTCCCTTGGCGTTAATCCCAATAATACCACCCCCACCACAGCCAATAATGACGGGTACTGAAAGCCTTTCCTGAAGTAGGGGCATCAGTCGGGAATATTCGCTAGCGTAAGCAGAAGAGATGAACACCAAACCTAAATCGGCTGGCATTGACAGCGATCGCCCAACACGATCTACCACTTCCGCGACGGCGGCTTCTAAAGACGGACGGGTTGATAAAGCATTTGCCCACTGAATCGGATTTGCCATTGGTTTTACCGAATTTTCTCCCCTACAGAGACGGAGTGCATGTTCAGGGTTTGGCAGCTCCTCAAAGCCCTATCATAACCCCAACCTGGATCTGACTTTTCACCCGAAGCCTCGAAATCTACACCGATGAGGGAGATGGGAGGAATAGCGGAGAGGGCGAAGAGTGGACAAATCTTAAAAAATCACAATTATCTCCTGCCGAAGATGGAGTTTTGCGATATATAAAAAGAGCGCGAGACACCCCCCTGCTTTTAGCCCGGGGAAAATCGTGTAGAATTGTAACAGCACTCCGGAATCTTCCCAGTGCAAACCCTTGAACAAGTAAGTAGCACTCTGCTAGCTGAGTAACTACGCATCGGTACCTGATTGGAAATTTCCGAAACGGCCAAAACTTACAAACAAAATAGAAATCAAGTTTTCTGTACCTCAGTGCAGTAATCAGAAGGAAACCAATGAGCAATATTCAAGAAAAAATCGACCAAGAGCTTCAGCAAGCTAGAGCCGTTTGTGATACTCAAGGCGCAACGTCCAGTGAATGTGCAGCAGCTTGGGACGCGGTAGAAGAACTACAAGCCGAAGCCTCCCATCAGCGGCAGAAAGGCAAGGAGAAAAACTCCCTTGAGAAGTATTGTGACGCTAACCCTGACGCGGATGAATGCCGACTCTATGAGGACTAGAGACAGGTCGTAGATATCCTAAATATTAGGAATTAGGAGGACTCTTCTTCAGATGGGGGAGTACGTCAACCCCTAATGTAACCTAATAGAGTGAAGCAGCTAGAAACCTCAATGAGGAACTTCTGGCTGCTTATTATTCAAGGGGTAAGGGCGATCGCACTCGACCAGAGATCGCTGTTGGTTTAACCTCTGGAATACCATAGATTAGAAAGTCCTTTCGGCAATCAGCCATGCAAGATGAACTCCTTCGAGCGCTAGTCTGGACAGACTATCGATTAGCGGTTTTATTTACGGTTTTAATTCCCCTAATTCTGCTGATTTGGGCATTGCTCCAGAAAGCAGATGCTATGCTACGCCTATTGATTATTTATTGGCGGGTTTCCAGCTTATTAGCCATTACCATTTACATATTAATTGCCTCTTGGCCGATTGGTTTCGTCTCAGGTTTTTGTGCGCGGATACTGATTCCTATTTCTCTGTGGTTTTGGGTTGATTTGAATGAAGATATTGATGATCGACCTGCTAGCCCCTTGAAACTAATACTAACAGCATGGCGTTGGGCAATTACCCTTTACTGTACCTTGGGCGCTCTTTGGAACATTTCGTCTCTGCGTTGTGCGTTTTCTCCAGGAGCAATTAAAAGTTCCTTCTGTCAAGTTTGGCTAGAGCCTGCTTTTTTATTCAAACAGTATTTTCATGCCAATTCAAAACCTGAATTCTTAGGTTTCCTAGGAATGGTAGGATTATTTTTCTACGTACTTTACTTGAGCTATTTCGTTCTGATTCGGCTCGGCAAACAAGGACGTTCTGCAATGGAACAGTAAGATTGGTTGTTTGTTGTTTGTTGTTTGTTGTTTGTTATCAGCTAATCGGCATTTAGTTTGCCTATCATCATGCCCTATATCCCAGATAACACAAGCCTTGTGAAAATATTTGATAAGTAATTTAGATGCACATCACCTTACCCTTACATTGTTCCCTCTGATCACCAACAACCAATAACTAACAACTAACAACCAATAACTAACAACTAACAACTAACAACCAACAACCAATGACCAATGACCAATGACCATTCCCTGGCAAAACGATTAGAACAATATACGATAAAGCATCCACAGGAAGTTTTAATTGTGACAGCTCAAATTGCTGAAGAAGAAGACCAGATTGCGATTTTTAAAGGTTTTTCCAGTTCTTTGATGCGTCCGACTGCCTTCGATCTGGATGTGCCCGTGTTACCAGCAGATGCCAAAATTATCAGTATTGACCGCGTAGCGAGTCCCTACAATCCTGAAGCACCTCGTTATCTTCAGCAAGGACTGACCTGGGAAGCGATGGAACAGTTGTTAGCAGAGGTGGGTGTTTGAGTTTTTGTGGAGAGAGGGGGAGAGGGAGAGGGGGAGAGGGGGAGAGGGAGAATAAATTTAATGCAGTGGGTGAGGTTGACAATGTTTCAGATAGATTTGAGCAACAGAATCTTGGGGATTAATGCCTAAAACTTCTTTAAAGCATCTTACCGCTTGAGAGAAACAATTTTGATAGTAGAGAAACACCCCTTCTTCAAAAATAGCTTTTGTTGCTAACTTCCCTTCTTTGATTTGAGAGTCATCGCCATCAAACACTTCAAAAACAGCTACAGCCTTTGATTTTCCCTTTACTGTGGTTTTTTTAATAAAACGAATACTATACTCCATAGGATTTTGTAAACGGGAAAACGTGTGGTGAGAAATTAACAGCGATACCCCATAGTCTTTCGTTAAGCTTTCTAACCGAGAAGCTAAATTGACTCCATCACTAATTACGGTACTATCCATCCGATGTTTTCCACCCACTGTCCCCAGCATTAAACAACCCGTATTGATGCCAATGCCAATTTTTAGCGGCGCATAGTTATTTAAAGCACGATGTTGGTTATAGTCCGCCAACTGTTTTAACATCGCCATTCCCGCTTGAACGGCATCATCAGCATTGCCACTAAAGAGAGCCATAATTCCATCACCCATATATTTATCAATAAAGCCTTGATTTTCAATAATTGCTGGTTCCATCCGCTTAAGATAGGCATTAATAAATTTAAAATTATCTTGAGGGGTCATACTTTCACTGAGGGTGGTAAAGTCCCGAATATCGGAAAACAAGACCGACATTTCTTGCTGTACCTGGTCTCCTAATTCGACATCAATGATACTTTTTTTATCTAATAATTGTAGAAATTGACGGGGAACAAAGCGTGAAAAAGCTTCGTTGAGTTGATAAAGTTCATTCGTAAATTTGGTTCGTTCAGCTTCGGCCTTTTTCCGAGCCGTAATATCTTCAACAAATCCTTGATAGTAGCAGACTGTTCCATCCGTATTGCAGACGGTACGGGCACTTTCACTAATCCAAATAATGCTGCCATCTTTGCGATAGACTCTTGACTCAAAATCCGAGATTTCACCGTAGTTTTGCATTAAGGTAAGAAACTCAATCCGATTGTGAGGTTCGACGTAGAGTTGTTCGGGAATGTTGGTAATGGTTGCCATCAATTCTTCCGGTGAATCATAGCCGTAAATCTGCGCTAAGGCACGATTGACACTGATATAATGTCCGTCAGAACTACTTTGAAAGATACCTTCAAGGGCATTTTCAAAGATGGAACGATATTTCTGTTCAGCTTGGATGAGTGCTTCTTGGGCAAGTTTGCGATCGCTAATATCTCGCCCTTCTACAATTAGATATTCAACCCTACCCGTTTCGTCTACAATAGGTTTAATGGAAAAATCAATAGTCGCGGTGCGATTATCAACACCTAATAGCTCTACTTCATAACGGATAAATTCGCCAGTACTCGCATTTTGAATAGCTAATTGTAATTGAGTTTGGGTTTGAGGCGAGATTGTCCACCAATAGCACTCCCAGACGGGTTGTCCTACCACATCGGCTAATTGCAATCCGCCAAAATCGAGTGCAGTTTGGTTAGCTTCTAAGAGAATGCCTTCAACATTCAGCATTCCGGTAAATTGAAAGGTTTGATTAAAAATTGCCCGAAACTTACGTTCACTAGCACTAAGTAATTGAATAGACTCTGCTAATTCTTGATTCAAAAGCTGGAGTTCCAGATTTTGTTGGGCGAGTTTTTTATCTTGAAGATAACTATTGACGGCTTCTGTAACCGTCAATCTTAGGTCTTCAGGTTGCCAAGGCTTGGCGATGTAACGGTATAATTTGGCATACTGAATTGCCCTTCCTACCGCTTCAATATCAGCTTGCCCTGTAAGCATAATTTTTAGAGTTTGGGGTGAGATGAGATGAACGCGCTTTAACAGCTCATCTCCCCTCATATCCGGCATAATGTAGTCGGAAATAATTAAGGGAATTTCATCCCCATTGTCTATCAATTCTTGAATTAACTCTAAGGCTTCATCTCCCCCTTCAGTAATTTCGATAAAGTAATCATTGCCAACTGCCTTTTTTAGTTCAGCTTTCAAGCTTCTGAGTACAGTTGTCTCATCGTCAACACAGATAATTACCTGTTTAGTCATGGGTTATGGATCATGAATCACGGGTCACTCGTCATAGTTTTGTTAAAGCCGATTCAATAGTTTCCACTAATTCTTCTTTAAACCAAGGTTTATGTAAACAACGATAAAGGTTTGCCTCGATGCAAGCTCGTTCAATTGCTGCTTGATCAGCTTGACCCGTTAGCAGGATTTTAATAATGTTGGGGAATTGCTGATGGACTCTTATGAGCAATTCATCACCCCTCATTCCAGGCATTAACCAATCAGAAACAATGATAATAATCATAATTGCCTCTTCATTGAGTTCCTTAATTAACTCTAGTGCCTCATCAGCATCTTGGGCTACTTCATAGCAGTAGGCATCCCCAAAGGCTGCTCTGAGTTCTCTTTTAAGACTCTCCAAGACGAATTTTTCATCGTCAACACACAAAATTACGGGTTTGGTCATTTGTTATTTGTTATTTGTTTTTGTTATTTGTTATTTGTTATTTGTTGTTTGTTATTTGTTATTTGTTGTTTGTTATTGGCAGTGAAACGGTAAATTTAGTTTGCCCTCGAATCGAATCAAATTCAATTTTTCCCTGATGTTTATCAACAATTTTTTTAACAATATCTAATCCCATACCGCTGCCTTCTCCAGGGGGTTTAGTAGTAAAAAATGGTTCAAATATTTTGGGCTTAATTTCTTCGGGTATCCCAGAACCTGTATCGGTAATGCTAATATAAACCTGATCGTCTTGCTGCTTTACATCAATGGTTAAAGTACCTCGATAATCCATTGCTTGTAAGGCATTATGGATGAGATTTGTCCAAACCTGATTGAGTTCGTCAGGATAACATAGCACTGGCGGTAATTCTGCATAGTTTCTCTTGACCTCTACCCCCATTTTGAATTGGTTGTGATAGAGGGTTAAAACGGTGTCAATCCCTTCAATCACGTTAGCTAGAATCATTTCGCCCGACTGGTCATAGCGGGCATACGTTTTCAAGGCAAACACCACTTTTGAGGCACGTTCTGTGGCTGTGTTAATCGTAGCTGTGCCTTTTTGAATGCCTGATAGGTTATAGGCGATTTCTAAAATTCGTGAACTATCTGGACTTTTAAAAAGTGGGAAGAAGGGTTCAATTTCGTCATAAATTCCCATATCCACTAAACTATCAGCAAGGTCATCAATATTTTTAATTTCCTCGGCTTCTAGTTGGCGAGTTAAGGATTTCTTCACTCTTCGTTCTTCTTTAGTCGATAATGTTAATTCTGTTTGGAGCGATCGCTGAAGTAAAGCTAAAAAATTCTGCGCTTGTTCTGGAGAAAGAGATTGAAACAGTGCAGGTAACTGTTCTAGCGTTTTATTCAAGGAATCAGCAATATTTACCGCTGAGGAGCGAATGGCTCCCAAGGGTGTATTAATTTCATGGGCAAT
>DNGI01000147.1:23367-23693 GCA_003486645.1 Cyanobacteria bacterium UBA11370
GTATTAATTTCATGGGCAATCCCTGCAACTAGTTGACCCAATGCCGCCATTTTTTCTTTTTCAATCAGTTCTTTTTGGGTGGCTTTTAGTTGTTGTAGGGTATTTTCTAGTTTATGATTGGTTTTGGCTAATTCTTCATTTTTCGACTTGAGATTGTTTTGGAGATTTTGAATCGCCAAGTGGGTTGATACCCTTGCTAAAACCTCTTCTTCTTGAAAGGGTTTAGTGATGTAGTCTACCCCACCGACACTAAAGGCTTTCACTTTATCTAGCACATCACTCAAGGCACTGATAAAGATAACTGGAATGTCTTTGGTTCGTTCATC
>DNGI01000149.1:0-14091 GCA_003486645.1 Cyanobacteria bacterium UBA11370
ACCATTGTCAGTAAACCCGAAAACCCGCCCAGAGTTAAAACTCCGGGCTAATAGCTTAAGTCCATTGAAATGGACTAAAACTCTTATCCAGTCGTCTTTAGACGAATGCAAGCTATGAGACAGTGGTTTTAACCACTGGCGGTTGTTGCAATGCAAGGCGTGCAAGATCTCAGCATGACTACTTCATCCTTCATCCCTCACCCTCTTACCCTAATTAGCGGCTATTACAAATTCGGCATACTGTAATCCCTGTTGCCAAACGTCATAGCCACTGCTTGCCAAATGGATACCATCTGTGGTTAAATCACGTCGTAGCTGACCTTCATCATCGACAAATAAGCTGTGGAGATTGAGATAGCCTGCTCCTTCTTGTTGAGCAATGAGAGCAATTTGTTGGTTAAGGTTGCGGATGCGCTCAGTTGGAATTGCACCAAGCCGCATGGGTAGAATGGACTGGACAATCACTTGAGCTTGAGGGTGAGTTTGGCGTAAGCGACGCAGAATCTGGCGTGTATTATCGAGAATGACGCGATCGCTCACCCCTTGACGCAGATCGTTAGTACCAGCCATTAAATATATAGTATTAGGTCGAGTTTGGGAAAAAGCCGAGAGTCGGTTGAGGATTTGAGTGGAGTTCTCGCCAGATATTCCTTGATTAAGCCAAAATTGATTGTTAGAAAGACCTTGTGAGGGAAACCATAACGTTAAGGAATCTCCAACTAAAATAGACAGCCGATTCGTTCCCTGTCCTTTAGCCATGGCTTTGGCTTCCTGGGCTAGAAGATATTTCCACTGTTCGTGAGTGGGTTTGGTTAGTGCCTTTGAACTTTTTGCCCAGGATGATTGGAAGCTATCAGAACTGAGGCGTGTATAAATTTTACCAGCTTTGAGGGCGGCTACTCGTTGGTAATAGAGTTGAGTGCCAGAGGTAGGTGAGAGAACTGGGGATTGGGGTTTAGCGAAGGTTTGCGAATGGGTTGTTAGGGTTGCAGCTTGAACTCTATTTGGAGAAACGCTAAATTCAGGAGAGCTGGTTTCGACAATGGGGATAGTCTGCTGAGTGACTCCAGACTGCAAGGTTCGAGCGACAGTGGAAACGAATAGCGCTGAAAGGTTATCGAGTAGATTTAGGGGAAGGGTTGGTGGAGGTGGGGCGGCTATGGGGTTGGTGGTGAGTAGACTTGCAGCTAGTAAATAAGGATCGCTCATCGTGTGACTCCATCACTCTCTACTTTCCCTTTGACAGCAACTAGAGGTAGGAGTCAGGAAAGTTAGGGAAATTTTCAATTTTAGATTTTGGATTTTGGATTTTGGATTTTAGATTTTAGATTTTGGATTTTGGATTAAGTACAATTTAAGTTTGAAGTGCTTTGTTTTAACTATTTTGGATTAAGTAAATTCCCAATTTTGTAGTCAGGGATAAGGCGCGATCGCTCATAGAGCCAAGGCAATCAATTCAGTTTAGAATAGAAAATTAATAGCTTAGTAATGGCTAGAATCTTATGGTTGTAGAGTTGGCAATTAGCATAGCACCTTTAGAAAGTGGCGATCGCTTGACTCGTCAAGAATTTGAGCGTCGCTATAGTGCGTCGCCCCACATTCGCAAAGCAGAACTCGTTGAAGGAGTGGTTTACGTGGCTTCCCCTGTTCGCGCTACTCGACACGGCAGACCTCATGGAATAATCGTAACTTGGCTAGGAGATTATTGTACGGCAACGCCCGGAGTTGATTTGCATGATAATGCGACAGTTCGTTTAGATGCAGATAATGAACCGCAGCCGGATGCTTTATTGAGAATTGAGCCAGAGGTAGGAGGCAATTCTTCTATTAGTGAAGATGATTATATTGAGGGAGCGCCAGAACTGATTGTAGAAGTAGCAGCGAGTAGTGCTAGTTACGATCTCAATGATAAATTAAATGCTTATCGTCGCAATGGAGTACGGGAATATATTGTCTGGCAAATGTATGAGAATCGAGTGGATTGGTTTGTTCTCCAAGAGGGTAGATATGTAGCCGTGAGTCCGGATGAACGTAGTATTATTCGTTCTCAGGTGTTTCCTGGGTTATGGCTATCTGTGAATGGGTTAAGGCAAGGAAATCGGAGTGAAATTTTAGCGGTTTTGCAGGAGGGTTTGCAGACGGAAGAACATCAAGCGTTTATCGAACAATTGAGTCGGTAATCTTGAATAAAGCAATTGATCTTAGTGATTCGATTTTGGATACAAGGATTGATATTAAATCTCCTTTAAAAATTCTCTTTTTATGCCCAATGGTAGAGACGTTGCAATGCAACGTCTCTACAGGATTTGATAACTTAATCCAAAATCCAATATCCAAAATCTAAAATCCAAAATCTAAAAAGGGACTAGACAATGCAATCCGGACAAATCAGACTCAATAAGTTAACTCAAGAATGGGTAATTTATGCACCCAGTCGGCGTAAACGTCCTCAAGACTTTCAGAAAAAAAATCAGGACTGTCAAGTTTTAGTTACTACAGATCGCAAATGTCCCTTTTGTCCTGGAAACGAAGATGTGTCGGAGTTAATTGTTTTAGAGATACCAAACCCACACCATAATTCTTGGCAAACACGAGTTGTTTCTAACAAGTTTCCTGCCTTAACACCTGATGAAAATAAGCACCGATGGACAGAAGGAATTTATTTAGTAATGCCGGGTTATGGTAGGCATGAAGTTGTGATTGAAAGTCCGGAGCATCATCAAGATATTGCCACAATGCCAACGGAAGATGTGGAGATTATTATTGAAACTTATCATAAGCGTTACATCGATTTGATGCAAGTTCATGAGAATATGATGGCGATTATCTTTCGTAATCATGGAGAGAAAGCGGGCGCTTCTTTAAGCCATCCCCATTCTCAAATTTTGGTAACGGGTATGGTTCCTCAACATATTCGGTGGCAAGAGCAAGAGGCTCAACGGTACTATGATTATTGGGGACGATGCGTGTACTGCCACATTTTAGAGTTTGAGCAACAGAACCGCCGACGAGTTGTTAATGAAAATGAATCATTTCTAGCGTTTGTACCGTTTGCGGCTGAAGTACCTTTTGAAATTTGGATTATGCCTAAAACTCATCAAGCTGATTTTGGCAGTATTTCAGATGCAGAAAAAGCGGATTTTGCCTTAATTTTGAAATGTGTACTCACAAAATTATATCAAAAATTAAACGATCCCGATTATAATTACGTCATTAATACGGCTGCTCGCTACAAAGCTGAAGAACCTCAAGTGCATTGGTATTGTCAAATTCGTCCTCGACTTACAACTCAAGCTGGATTTGAAATTGGGGCTGGTGTTAATATCAACCCATCTATACCTGAAGCTGATGCTGACTTTTTAAATGATTTAGTGTAAATAATGAATTATAAATTATAAAATGACCCCCTGAATTTATCCGGGGGTTTATATCAGATGAATGATGAATTAAAACCTTTTTATAAATTAAAATTCATCATTCCTAATTTTTAGCTTATTCAAAGCTAGGCCCTGCGTCTTTAACTTCATCAGGAGCATTATGAAACTTCTTGAAGTTCTGCACAAATCGTTTAGCTAAAGCCTTAGCTTGTTCTTCATAAGCAACCGGATCAATCCAAGTCTTTTGAGGGTCTAAAATGTTGCTATCAACCCCAGGAACTGATTCGGGAACTAAGACTTTAAAGATAGGATGGTGATGGAATTTTACCTGGTCTAACTCACCGGATAAAGCCGCTGATACCATAGCACGGGTCTGTTGAATTTCGATCCGTTTTCCAACTCCGTAAGGGCCACCTGTCCAACCCGTATTGACCAAGTAAACGTCAGCACCGTACTTAATAATTCGTTGAGACAACATCTCGCCATAAAGGGCAGCCGAAAGGGGGAGAAAGGGTTGACCAAAACAGGATGAAAATGTTGCTTGCGGTTCAGTAATACCGCGTTCTGTTCCAGCAACTTTACTGGTATAACCCGACATAAAATGATAGATTGCCTGACTGTTTGTGAGTTTAGAAATTGGAGGCAATACACCAAAAGCATCTGCTGTTAGGAATATTACAGTTTTGGGATGACCCCCAATGCCAGGAATGACACAATTAGGGATATAGTCTACGGGATAGGCAACTCTGGTGTTCTCCGTTAAGCTGCCGTCATCATAATCTGGAATGCGAGTTTCTGGATCAATTACTACATTTTCTAGCATCGATCCAAAGCGAATAGCGTCCCAAATTTGGGGTTCATTTTTCTGGGATAGCCGAATTGTTTTTGCATAACATCCTCCCTCAAAGTTGAAGATGCCATCCTCTGACCATCCATGTTCATCATCTCCAATCAGAAACCGATCTGGGTCAGCCGAAAGAGTTGTTTTACCTGTGCCAGAGAGTCCAAAAAATAAGGCGGTATTCCCCTTGTCATCCATGTTAGCCGCGCAGTGCATGGGCAAAACATTCCGCTTTGTCATCAGGTAATTCATGTATGAAAAGGCGGATTTTTTGATTTCACCGGAATACTGAGAACCGCCAATGAGTACGAGTCTTTTTTGGAAACTGATGACAATAAACGCTTCGCTATGAATCCCATCAATGTCTGGATCGCCTTGTAAACCTGGAACGGAAATTATAGTTAAGTCAGGTTGATGATGGTCTAATTCCTCTGAATTGGGTCGGAGGAACATTTGATGGGCAAATAAATTTTGAGAGGCTAGTTGATTAATAACTCGGACACCAATTCGGTAGTTTGGATCGACACCCACATAACCATCAAAGACGAATAGATCTCGACCTTGCACGTAAGCCAACATCCGCTTGTAGAGTAGGTCAAATTTCTCTTTTGATAGACCAACATTAACTCGGTTCCAATCTACTTCGTCATGGACACCCGGTTCATCAACGATAAATTTATCAGCAGGAGAACGACCTGTATATTTGCCTGTTTCTACGCACAAAGCACCATTAGCGGTTAATATGGCTTCCCCACGAGCAAGCGCTTTTTCGATAAGCTGAGGTACGGATAGGTTCCGATAAATATGCCCCAGGTTCTTCAAACCCAGAGATTCTAGTCCGTAAGTATTGTCATTCATATGAGGCGTTGCTTGAGACAGGGTTTGATAGACCTGATTGAGGTTATTTGTGTTAGGATCGACTTCGTATATTTTGCTGTTCATCTAAGCACCTATTTAACCTATTGTGTGGTGTTCGGTTCTAGTCAAAAAGTTTTTCTAGATTCTTTTTATCAGAAATAATGGTATCAAGTTTAACAATTAATAGTTATTTGGATTAATTCATATTTGTTTTAAAAAAATCTACTAAACTTTAAATAGGCTCGATAGTTTATTTAAAACTGTAAATATCAGGATTTCATGACATTGTATTTAGGTTTCTGGAAGATTTATGATATGATGTTAATGTTACCAGATTCCGTAAATTTGAATCAATTTAATCTCCAAAAACTGTTATGATAGCTAAGTGGCGGTTAAAACCGCAGCTACACAAACAAAACCCGCGTAGGCGGGTTTCAAACCCCTTAATTTTCTCTAATTCCCAATAGAGCTAAAACCCTGGCAAAACCTTTAACCGATTTGCTCATGGATGTCCTGATAGCATTAAGTTCTGTGTTAAAACTTGATTCAATTTTCCACTCCGATATCCTTCCAAATCCAAGGTTACATAGATAAAGCCAAACTCTTGAAATGCTGATACTAAAGTTGGTAAATCTGTTGTTAAAACAAACTCCTTAATTTCTTCAGGTGGTAACTCAATTCTTGCCGTATCCCCTTCAGAACGTACTCGCAAATTCTTCAACCCTAACTTACGTAAATAAATCTCAGCACGTCCTACCCGTTGCAGTTTACCCACCGTAATTTCTTCGCCATAGGGAAATCGAGAACTGAGACAAGGTTGGGCAGGTTTATCCCACCACGGAAGACCTAATTCTTTAGAAAGTTGACGCACTTCAGCTTTGGTAATTCCTACTTCCGCTAAAGGCGATCGCGCCCCTCGTTCTTTTGCCGCTTGAATTCCTGGACGATAGTCTCCTAAATCATCTGCATTAACTCCATCCACCACATAAGGATAACCCCGTTGGAGTGCTAAAGGTTTCAGGGTATCATGAAGTTCACTTTTACAAAAATAACAGCGATTAATTGGATTAGAAGTGTAGTTAGGATTGTCCATTTCATGAGTTTGAATTACTTCATGAGGAATGCCAATCGTAGCAGCTTGAATGCAGGCATCCTCTAATTCTTCAGGCAATAATGATGGAGATTGGGCAGTTACGGCTAAAGCGCGATCGCCTAAAACATCATAAGCAATCTTGGCAACTAGGGTGCTATCCACTCCCCCAGAATAGGCAATCAGCGCCCGTTCCATTTCAGCAAAAATTGTTTTTAATTGTGTGAGTTTTTGGTCTAACATACTTGTCGGGCTATTTTTTTCTATTTTACAAAGATTAATCCCAATATCTTGCCAACCATAAAATTGAGAAATATTGAGCGCTTGTCCCGACTCTTGCTTGTACTCAAAGGGAACAGGGAACGGGGAACAGAGAACAGGGAAATCCCCAGCCTAAAGGCTGGGGATTTCCTTTTTTTTTGATTGTTGATAGCGACGCAAAACCGCTTGAATATTCTGCTTTGACACTTCCTCGCCTACCGCCTGAGAAAGCGATCGCCACAACCGCGAACCGACTTGTTTAATATAGTCGTATTGATATCCTAATTGTTGAGCTATCTGCCGATAGGAATTTCCCGACCAAGTTTCTAGAAAAACTATCGATTGAAGATTGTTAAGTTGTGTTCTTGGATTCCTAGAGTTTAAAAGCGTATCGACTAACGTGAGTGCCTCTTGTCCGGTCATCGTCTGCCAAATTGAGGTATTGCTGATAAACTCTATTTTTCACTTGTTCTCTTGCTGTTTTCCGGGAAATTTATCAATCTTTACAGAAGTAAGTTACTTTTTTTCTCGGACAGAGTAGGAGTGAGTTTTCGTTAGTTTCCTCGGCTGTTCAGATCCCCGACTTCTTGAAGAAGTCGGGGATCTTGGCGCTTAGATAGTCAACAGTTGTTGTAACTCAGGAGTAACGATCACAATTGATGCCATGGGTACAAAACTATCTTGAGCCAGTTTAGCAATATCTTCTGCTAATTCCTGGTTGCTAGGGTCAGATGACCAGCGCTCATCTTCTTCAAAATCATCACTTTCTAGCGTGATTTGGTAAATTCTTAACGGATACAATAGCATACATTTGTCGTAGTCTTTGGCTCCGTTTTTCCCCAAATAGGTAAGCTGGTTCATAAAGCCTAGTTTGGACAAATAATCTTCAACTAAGATACACGATTTTCCTGTTGCTGACCTGAGCGCTAAGACAAACTCATTTGGGTTTAAAGATGGAAAAGGTGAGCAAGTCCAACCAATTTCAGCATCCCAAATCTTCATTTTTGTTTCTCCTTTATTCAAAATAGCAATCATGATAGCCGTCCAAGCGACGTTCAACGCCAGTCAACTTATAGTTATTTGCTTTTGCTATTTTTTGGCATTCTTGTTCTGCCTTTTTGGGGTCAAATCGGTTGACCATTTCAGAATGTGGATGGTTCATCCGTTCCATCTCTTCTTCCGGGTCTTCCAAATATGGGCTGTCATTGATCGGTATTAACTTTTTGAATCCCATAATACATAACCAGATTCAAGATTGTTCAGTTAGTGTCTTAATAATAGAGGAAAATACCTCAACTTCATTACCTGTGTTCAATTTATTATTGCCTTAGAACTTGAGTCAATAACTCTGGTGCAATCCGAAATCCAGCTTTGTTTATTAGTTCGTCAAGAACAGGCTGTAATGATTCAAGTTCACCTACCTGTTTAGCACGTAGCAAAACTCCCAAAATTCCCGTTACTTTCAATCCTAGAGATTTGGCAACTTTTCTACCTTCACGTTCATCCAGAAGTGTCCAATCTGCCTTAAGTTCAATGGCAAGGGCGATCGCTTCAGCCTCTCCTCGATCCAAAGTTTGCTTCAAGAGTTGGGCAAGCGGTTCGTTGCCCAACTCTTGAGTTTTCACCCATCCCAATGAAATTGCTTGACGAATTGCTTGAGAACCGGGTCGCTCTTCATTAACCTTCAATTCATCTAATACTGCATGAGGAATCAGAATTTCGCCAAATTGCCAACGTAAAAGTTCAAGCTGATCTACAATCGCCAAGTTGAGAATCGGCGAGGTGTTACTCACTACGGGCATAGTTCAAGTCATCATCTAATTCTTCAAAACTATAATGTCGCTCTACTCTGCGACGAGAGAGCAACTGCCCAAACTCGTATTTATCCATCTCAGCCAGTTCTCGCGCTTTCCCAAAGGAAAGGATGTCTTGTGCATAGAGAGCAATGGCGAGTTCCCTACGCAATTCCTGTTCAATACGCTGCTCAGGTAGGCGAAGAGCTTGCACAATAGAGTCAGAAATCGAGATCTGTAATCCCATCTTTAGTTAAGTACATAACGGTTTAGCTGTTGCTATCATGATACATTCACTAATCTAGCGCGGTCTAACCCGATGATTTTGTTAACTGCTAATCGCCGCATGAAAGGAATTGACTCGCTAGAACAAACCATTCGTAAGGAAAATACCTCAACTTCATTACCTGTGTTGACAATTGGTACTTTAGATCGGTTCAGCGATCGCGAGTATCGAGAACAATGTGCTGTTCGTTTGGTCGATATTCTGCTCGATCTTGAAAATTATAGAGGTGTTGGTTGAATCTTTATTCCTTAGCTTTGGCTCTTGCGATCGCGTTAGGATTATTCAAACTTGACCTGGTAAATCCAATGCAATCAACAAAGCTTGATTCAATAAAAGTATTACTTCCTCACTAAGCATTCCTCGCAAACACCCTTTCATGCAGGGAATTCTCCTAATTGCAAAGCTTCCCAACTCGCTACGGCAAACTCAGCCTCCATATGTAGTACTTGAGCTTGATACTCTGAGTCTTGTGCCATTTCAGCCAGTGCGGCATCAATTTCTGCTCGTTTGAGTGCTTCAAGCTCATGTAGAAGTGCCTGCGCTACAAACTCATTGCGACTCTTGGCTTTTCCTTTGCTAACTGCCTTGTCAGTCGCAGCTAACAGTTCCGCAGGTAGAGTGATTGTCGTGCGGACAGTCTGATTTTTCATAGCTATTTTGATGCTTAAAGTGATGTCCATAATGGCATCAATCTAAGGATAGCGTAAAAATTCCCATTTACTGAGTTTTTCAGGCTGTTACTCAGCACGTTACAGCAAATTTACATTTCTCTATGAAAAGAACTCACTTTTTCTCACTGACAGTGCCTGTGGAGGTGAGTTATTTGTATATATCTAGGAAGGTAATTTCTTTCTGTAAATAGAAAAAAAGGAGACAGAAAATGAAATTTGGCATCGACATGGGACACAATTGTCCACCGGATACAGGGGCAGTAGGAGTTAACAATAAGAAAGAAGATGATTTAACTAAGGCAGTTGGCACTTTTTTAACCCAAAAGTTAGTAGCCGCAGGTCATAGTGTTATTAATTGCACTCCTACAACGGCTAGATCTGTCGGTGAATCTCT
The DNA here is from genome assembly GCA_003486645.1 of Cyanobacteria bacterium UBA11370. Taxonomy (GTDB): domain Bacteria; phylum Cyanobacteriota; class Cyanobacteriia; order Cyanobacteriales; family Coleofasciculaceae; genus UBA11370. The sequence goes on from DNGI01000149.1 coordinate 9,572, forward strand.
GAGAAAGAGAGTCGATAAGGCAAATGCTAACCAAGTTGATATTTTTGTATCAATTCACTTTAATGCAAATTCACCCACAGATAAGCCTATGGGATCAGAAATATATGCTATTAGTAATGCCTCTAAAGCAATAGCTAAATCTGTCCTTGCAGAAATTGTTAAGCTTGGTTTTAAAGACAAAAAAGTTAAAACAACCCCATTTTTTGTCATCAAAAATACCTCAATGCCTGCTATTTTAGTCGAATGCTGTTTCTGTGATTCAAAAGCAGACATGGATCTATTCAATGCTGAGAAAATGGCTGAAGCCATCAAATTTGGATTAGTTGGTGACTCAGATGAAACATCGATTACTCAACCTGGCATTTTAAAAATCAAAGAAAAAACTGTTCTCAAACCTTCTACTCAGCAATCAAGCGACTTACCTCAAGAATCTCTTGTTGCTATTGCTCCTGGAGATTATCCAGTTTTAGACTTTCGCTATGAAGAAAGACATTATTGGGTTAAATTTCCCAATAAGAATTTGGGGGGTCGAGATGAACATTTTGTTTTTGATCAATACGGTAAAGTTGTAGAAAAATAATTAAGCTTAGGGTGAGATATATCCATCCTACTAGACCGTCCAGATCAATTTGAGGCATTAAACTTAAGTTGTGTTAGGCTTGATGCCTCAACTCAACCTACAAATATTACACAATTCCTCAGTTCATAATTTTTCCTAGGAGAAAGAAATGGTATTGCTAGATGAATTAGTGGACAAGTATGCGGCAAAAGATTTAGGTTCACTTTTTAATGAAGTGGGAATTAAATCAGATAAAATTCCCCCAGGAAACCGACAGCACTTAAAGGAAGTTACGCTAGGTCAATGGTTACTGGAGTCAGGGAGAGCAACAAGTGAACTATCTGTAAAACATCTTAACTTTGCCGGATTGAAATGGCGAGAGCCTGAGATGAATGGTTTCGCTACTGCGATTAACATTAAAGTTCCTTCTGAACCTCAAGCTGTTGATTTTTGTAAGTTTGCCAGTGTCGATGATTTTATTAAAGGTTACTGGCGGTTTCTAACTCGTTCTCCCTACCAAGGCTTAGAAGAACACACAGATACTCCAGAAATCTTCGTGAAGTTCCTTAAAAGTCAGGGTTATGCAGGAGATCCAAACTATGTGAGCAAAGTCATGGGTTTACTCTCAGAAGCACAGCAGCTACTAGCAAGTGCTAGGGGAGTAGCGATCCCTTTATTCTCTCCAAAGCTCCAAGTTACCCGCGCTCCCAACGAAGTAGAAACAGGACAGAATTTTAGAGTTGAAGGGGTTGCATCTCCAGAGGATAAGGGTAGAATTTTATCGATAAAGATAGATAATCGATTTCCTGCTGATGGTGTTCCGATCAGTGAAGACGGCAAATGGCTATTTGATTTTGTGTTTCACACAGCAGGCGATCGCACCATGCAAATTTCTGTAGGTAGCCAAACTGTAGAAATTAAGATTAAAGCTGTTGAGGAGACACCAACACCTTTAGGGTCGATTGTCATTAATCTGACTAAACCTGTCGGATTTGGCGTAGTCAATAATAACCTGGGACAAGTCAAAGCTGTCAAAGAAAGATTGCGTAATTTAGGTTATGACTGGGTGGGTAATCCTAATACTGTAACTATAGACACAGGTACAGTTAAAGCAATTAAGCTATTCCAGTCTATTATTGCTGGTCGCAGCACTCTTGCAGGTGATGGACGAATTGATGTTGGAGGAGTCACTCATCGCTGGTTACAAGCAGCTAATGCACCGCGTTGGCTAACAATGCCACCTAGCGATTCTACAATTGGTTTTGTTAATTATGAACTTGAACAAACCAACGATAATCATGATTTTGGTACACATTGGTTAGCTGATACTATCCTAGCTATTGCTAGGGATTATCAAGCCAGTTATCGAAATGCTAATTCCGGTGCTGCTCCGTTTGCTATTAATGATGTCAGCAGACCTCATGGTGGTGATACTCCTGATCATGCAGGACATGAAACGGGTTTGATGTGTGATGTGCTTTTGCCGAGAAATGATGGTCAGTCTGGTGGTATTAATTACTGGGATTCACCTTACGATCAGAAGGCTACACGCGCCCTGCTCAAATCTATCCGCAAGCAAAAGCTAGTCCGAGCAGTTTTCTTCAACGATCCGAAGTTAATGGGAGAGGGGCTATGTGTTCATGCGGCTGGTCATCAACATCACATTCACTTTGAAATTAACCCGCCTGTGAGAGCATAATTTAGAGTTCATTGTCGCAATCAATAGAAGAGTGCGCTCGCTCATGATTTCTCAAGAGTGAATCTCTAGGGTGACTGTTTATTGCAGCAATGTGCATCTACTCCAATTGAAAGGCTTGAATTATTTAATTAGTTTATGGTTTTCCATTAAAGTACCAGAGAAAATAGGAGATAGTTTGATGCAAGTTAACTCTTTATCTGAAGAACAAAGGAAAGATTTGGAGTCTCAACTCAAGGAATTTACACAAGAGATGACTAGGCTGAAAAGAATTAACCGAAGCTGGGATGCAGGTTTGACGATTACGACCATTATTCTAACTTTAGCAATTACTACATTGACTACCCTAGAGCCCATAGACGAGCAAGCGAAAAAGATAACTACTGGTATTTTAGGTGGAGTGATTGTGGCTATTCAATCAATTGGCAATGCATTTCCAGTAAAACAAAGAGCAGGAAGCTATCGTCTTCTTCAAGCTCAAGCTAAAAATTTATTAAGCGATGTCAAATACTTAGAAAATACCGATGAACTGAAGAACATTGAAAGCCAATTCTATGAATTGAACAAGGAAGCAGCAAAAATTGAAGTTCAATAATTATTTATTATTCATTGTTTGGATATCAAGGTGGAAGAATTCCGGTAGTAAAGAATACCAGGCAGTTAGCAAATGAGCGAAACATTTTACTGGTGACGCGATCGCACATCACGGGAGGCGATCGCACTTCCATAACAGGTATTAAGATCAGTGATATGTGTTCCGTTGGGTCTATGCCAGCAAAAGATCTCTTTCATCAGGAAGTCAGACACGCCTTGGAAAAGGAAGGCTGGATTGTCACCCATGACCCACTTCACATCGAACTGCCAGACATTGAGGTCTACATCGACTTAGGAGCAGACAGGCTTTTAGCTGCCGAACGAGAGAGCCAAAAGATAGCCGTTGAAATCAAAACCTTTTTGGGAACTTCCACTCTGTTTGAATTTCATATTGCTGTTGGTCAGTTTGTCAACTATCGTTTCCTCCTCAACAAAATTGAACCTAACCGTAAACTCTATCTGGCCGTTCCAGTTGAAACTTACGAAACATTCTTTAGGCGTGAAACAGTTCAAGAAATGGTTCAAGCTCACTGTCTCAAACTTGCGATCTATAATCCAGATATGGAGGTGATTGAGCAATGGAGAGAGTAGAACAATACCGGGGCTATATCAAACAACTCCTAACCGAATATGCTAGCTACAAGTCCCTTAACAAAACCATTGAGCGGCAATTGGTTTGTGATACACAAAACGACCACTATCAAATTGTCAACATGGGTTGGGAGGGGCATCGCCGGATCTATGGCTGTACTATCCATATTGATATAAAAGATGGCAAAATCTGGATTCAGCACAACATGACCGAACTCGATATAGCTCAAGAATTAGTCAGACTCGGTGTCCCCAAAGAAGATATCGTGCTAGGGCTTCATTCACCCTTCATGCGACAGTTTACCGAGTACGCAGTTAGCTGAAAAAGGAGAAGATATGGCTAGAACATTCACAATCACTCTTCCAGATGATTTAGAGCAAGCACTGACTGCCCAAGCAGAGCGCTTGAATAAATCTCCGGAGGAAATTATGTTACAAGCACTGTCACAGCAGTTAACGATTTTATTTCAATCCAACTCAGTACAACAAGTAGAAACAGACCCCCTTCTACGGTTAATCGGTTCCCTCAATGTAGACGTTCCCGATTTAGCAGAAAATCATGACTACTATATTGGACAAGCTCTTTATCAGGAGCTAAGAGGGGATGAATAGTTTGTTTGTTGATACGTCAGGTTGGGCAAGTCTTTTTGTTGCTACTCAACCTTACTATCCACAGGCAGAGCAGTATTTTCGTTTAGCTCTTCGGCAACAAAAAAGGGTTTATACGACAAACTATGTAATTGCTGAACTGGTGGCACTACTAAACAGTCCACTTCGGGTTCCTCGTTCACGTATCTTTGAAATTGTTGATGCTATTAAAACAGTGGCTTATATTGAAGTTATTCACATTGACAATATGACTGATACTCTAGCTTGGACACTCTGCAAAAGTAGATTAGACAAAGCTTGGTCATTGGTTGACTGCACATCTTTCGTTGTGATGCAACAACTCAAAATTCAGGAATCTTTGACAACTGACCAACATTTTGAGCAGGCGGGCTTTGTTCGTTTGCTCAAGTAGCTAGTACTCCGTCAACCTTAAATTGACGGGTTGGTAGAAGACAAGGAGGACAAGGAGGA
>DNGI01000149.1:14364-16072 GCA_003486645.1 Cyanobacteria bacterium UBA11370
AAGGAGGACAAGGAGGACAAGGGAGAAATCTCTTAAAAATTACCCGTCAAATCTACCTTGACGCTCTACTAGCTGGATATCGAGATGTTGTAACTTGTCCATTAAAGCTTGCATAGCTTACCCGTCCAAGCGCTCTCATCCTTAATTCTTCTAAGGAGGACAGGTATTTTTTGTCCGACTCTTCCAAATCCAACCTGACTCCGGAGCGCTAATTTCTATCCAACCCCCCTCTTCTTTGCCTGTAACTGTTACTTTAGTTCCTGTTTTAATGACTTTTCCAGTTTTTTGTCGCCCAGATAAAGAGCGTACATTTGAGGGAGAAGTAACCACAATACAAGTATTTTGTGGTTGAGATTTAGGTTGAGTAGATGGAACTTCAGGTTGAGGTTTATTGACGGTTATTTCAGTTTTATTTTGATGGTTTGCTGGAAAAAGGAAAGGTAGACGAGTCACAAAAATGGCGATCGCAATTCCTCCCAAAGCAATACCTGTACCAACTAACAAGGGCAATTTGGAGGAGATGGGAGAAATAGAAGGTTGGCTAGATAGAGAACGGTTGGGCAATTGGGATCGATTAGCTGGAGCAACGGTGACGGTGTTCTGTATAGAATTGGCTAATGGGGTAGTCGCTTCATCTGACCTAACGTAGGATTCATTAATTCCTAATGTCTTGGATGTAGATTGATCGGAGTTGGTTTGGCGCGATCGCATTCCTGACCAATGGCTGTCTCTCAAATAGCCACGTACCTTTTGCTTAAAAACGGATAGTAAAGCGGTGGGTGTGTATGGATTGGTAAGTAACGAGAGGGCTTGTAGTGCTTCAGTCGCGGATTGATAGCGGTATTTGAAGTAATGACGTACCATTTGAGTTAAAATTTCGACTAACCCATCACTAGCTTGGGCATACTGTTGCCAAATCACCTCCCCAGTTTCAGCGTCCTCTGATAAGTGCCTGGGACTCAACCCAGTCACGGCTTGGATACCAATCATACCCAGTGCATAAATATCGCTGCTAGGGCGAGGTCTACCTTGTCCCTGTTCACTCGGCATATAACCTGGAGTACCGATCGCAACAGTTTGGTTTGTAGCGTCCTGTGCGATCGCAGATTGCATTTTCACTTGCTTAACCGCACCAAAGTCAACCAAAACTAATTTATTATCCTGCTGACGGCGGATTAAATTATCCGGTTTGAGATCCCGATGGATAACCCCATTACTATGCACAAATTCCAGGATCGATAAAACTTCCTGTAGCAGTTCAATCACCTGACTTTCAGTCCAGCGTTGACCCGGTTGTAGTTCTGCACTCAGGGGATGTCCGGGGATAAATTCTTCTACTAAATAGAATTCTTGATTTTCCTCAAAGTAAGCTAAAAGCCGTGGAATCTGATCATGAGTACCAAGCTTTTCCAAGGTTTCAGCTTCACTATTAAATAAGCGTCTAGCCGTTTGCAAAAAGTCGGGTTCGCTAGCCGCAGGTTTAAGATGTTTGACCACACAAGTGGGGTTCCCAGGGCGACGAGTGTCTTCGGCAACATAAGTATGACCAAATCCTCCTTGTCCTAAAACTTGAACCACCTGGTAACGCTGGTCGAGCAATGTACCGATCATACTATCGCCGTATCGCTTCTCTAGAACTAAACCGTTCGCCTACTAGGTTTTTCAAGCAAAAAGCCCTATTGTCCGGATTGTTGGTTGTTGGTTGTTG
>DNGI01000010.1 GCA_003486645.1 Cyanobacteria bacterium UBA11370
CAAACAACTAACAACCAACAACAAACAACCATCAATCTGCCCCTAACAAACTCACCAGTAAAGCTTTCTGGACGTGCATCCGGTTTTCCGCTTGATCCCAAACCCGCGATCGCAACCCTTCCATCACCTCATCGGTAATTTCTTCACCTCGGTGAGCAGGTAAACAGTGCAGGACAATCACGTCTGAGTCAGCCATACTCAGCAATTGTTCATTAACCTGATAGGGTTGAAAAACCGGAATACGCGCCTCTGCTAAATCTTCCTGACCCATACTTGCCCAAACATCGGTGTAAACTACATTCGCGCCCTTAACAGCGGCAACGGGGTCATCAGTAATCGTCACTTCACTACGACCAGCAATCTGCCTTGCTTGCTCTACAATGCCCCGATCCGGCTGATAATCGGGTGGTGTGGCAATTCGGACATTCATCCCCATCAAAGCGCACCCTAACAGGAGAGAATGAGCTACATTATTCCCGTCTCCTAGATAAGTCACCGTCGCACCCGTAAGGGAGCCAAAGCACTCCTGAACCGTCAATAAATCAGCCAATACCTGACAGGGATGTTCTAAGTCCGTAAGCGCATTGATAATGGGAATCTGAGCGTATTCAGCAAAGGTTTCTAATTCTTTCTGCTCAAAGGTACGAATCGCCAGAATATCGAGATACCGATCCAAAACTCGCGCGGTATCAATCACAGGTTCTCCCCGACCGACTTGGGTGACATTGGGATTCAAATCAATCACCTGACCACCGAGTTGGTACATCGCCACCGAGAAACTCACCCGTGTTCGGGTAGATGCCTTATAGAACAAAAGCCCTAAAACTTTATTACAGCGTAGGTTAATTTGACCTGCTTTCAACTGAGCGGCTAAGTGCAACAGTTCCTGAATTTCACCCGCACTGAGGTCTGCTAGACCCAGCAAATCGCGCCCTTTCAATTTATTCATCTTCTCTCCTCCATGACTCAATGGTTCTGCTCTTGCCAGAATGCGACAAGGTTTGGTCGTACAACACAGCGGACTTTTTATCCAGGTGTTAGCCTACTACAGCTACCTAGTTGTTGGTAAAAAAACCGTGTTAAAACTGACAATTAAGATGATTTTTATCTCAAAATTAATCTATTCTACAGTAGAAAATTGACTTAAGGTGATCAAATTTTTAATCATGTGTTAAAAAAGAATCGCTGGGATCATCACTAATCTAAGAAAAGGGAGTGGGGAGTGGGGAGTGGGGAGTAAGGAATGAGCAAGTTTTAGACAATTGGTTTTTGTCATTAGTTTGGCTGTGGCTAACTCATAATCTATAGGTATTGGAGACTATTTGCGCTATGTCATACCCTTTGGGATTTGGGATTTGGGATTTGGGATTGGAGACGAGGGGGAGAGAGGGAGAGAGGGAGAGGGGGAGAGGGGGAGAGGGGGTAGGGTTTAAGGGTCAGTTATTTTTACCTGGTTCCAGTAGAGTGTTAAAGACTTTGTTAAATCTGGTTTTGTCTGTTGGTTCAGTCGTAATGGCGACTCCGGTGCAAAGTGCAGAACGGATTTATATTCCCTTTGGTCCACTGGAATTTTCATTGCCGATCGCCGCTTTGGAACTGTACGCTAAAGAGGGCAAAATTGATGATGAATTAGCCTTCTATGCGAGTCGTTTAGATCCAGAACAGCTAGAGCAGTTACGAGAAATATTAGTCACTCAGATCGATGTTACCCCAGTTGCGATCGCCCAATTTCTCTATTCGCCTCAAGGGGAACAAATCCTAAAACGGGTGGGAGAAGTGATCCAAACTAAAGGGGGTCAAGAAGGTTTTTATCCGATTCGCGCTGCACTGATCAAAGCAGCCGCTTATCCAGGGGGATTAACTCTTTTAAATGTACTGCGGGAGTTTCCTACCTATGGAATTCGGATTAATTCAGACCGTAGTTTTGAAATTATTGAAGATTTATCGAATCTGAGTCAAGAAACTCAAATGGCGATCGCAGCGGTTAATGAACAAGCGATCGCCGAAGCGAATGCTCAAACTTACGTTCAATTCCCCAGTCAAATTCAACCGAGTTTTTCTGATCTACCCGACTTACGCCAACCGGGATCAATTTCTTATTCTAAACAGAGTTTTACCCTCACCGATGCTCGTCGTCAACGCAGTTTTCCAGTTGATTTTTACTTGCCAAATTCTACTAGCGGGTTAACCCCTGTCGTGGTGATTTCCCACGGACTTGGTTCAGATCGGATGACATTTGCTTATTTAGCTGCACACTTAGCCTCTTATGGATTTGCTGTTGCTGTACCCGAACATCCGGGAAGTAATGCTCAACAATTGGACGCTTTGAGTAAAGGTTTTGCTAATGAAGTAACACCACCCTCAGAATTAATTGATCGACCATTGGATGTCAAGTTTTTACTCGATTATTTGGGAACCTCGTTTCGGGGACGGCTGAATTTACAAGAGGTTGGGGTATTGGGTCAATCCTTTGGAGGTTATACGGTTTTAGCTTTAGCGGGAGCGGAAATTAATTTTGAACAATTGCGACAAGATTGTCAGGATTTGGATGATTCTTTGAATTTATCCCTCCTTTTACAATGCCGTGCGTTAGAGATACCTGTCAGTCAATATGAGTTGGACGATGAACGAGTTAAAGCAGCGATCGCCATTAATCCTGTTGGTAGTACAATCTTTGGACAATCCCAGTTCAGTGAAATTCAAATACCGCTGATGTTAGTTGCTGGAAGTAATGATACTGTAGCTCCAGCTCTACCAGAACAAATTCAACCGTTTACTTGGTTATCTACTCCAAATAAGTATTTAGTTTTACTCAATAAAGGCACTCATTTTTCAGTTTTAGGCGCTTCAACTCAGGCGATAGAATTACCGTCTCCAGTCATGGGGCCTGATCCTGTTATTGGTCAGAATTATATGAAAGGCTTGAGCGTAGCATTTTTTGAAGTCTATCTTACAGGTCAATCCCAATACCAACGTTATTTAAGTGCGTCTTATGCAGAATTCCTCAGCCAAGACCCCATGCCTATTAGTTTAGTTGAATCCTTAACACCACAACAATTAATGGAAGCTCCCACTGAATCGCCAGGTGATAATGAACAGAGGGAAGATGTTCCTCCCCTTCAGCTAGAGAATTTAATCCCGTTACCGTAAACTTATGTATCGGATTGATGTACTTTTCACAAAAAAGGTAAAAATGTGTTTCAAGTTTTTCGGCTTTGAAGAAAGAGTGCTAAATTAAAAATTAAAGCTACAAAGCTTCTGCGACAGATACGATATAGCTAAAGAGCTAAGTTTACATTCGAGTTGAGGAGGGAAGAAATACCTGTCTACTTTAATATCTGTCTTAACAGAAGATAACAACGAAGTTCCGTATTCTAACTACAGCAACATTCAACCAGCACGTTGATATTTCCTCAAGTAGAAACTAGGGAGTTTTTCATCTGAAGCGATCGCTTCCTTGGAACTCTAACTATCATCGCCCAACAGAGGAAATCACTCAACAAGTAGTGTTTGAATGTTGCTGTTGTTTTGCAGCTATTGAAAACGAATTCTAGATTTTCCTCCCCACACCCC
>DNGI01000548.1 GCA_003486645.1 Cyanobacteria bacterium UBA11370
CGTATGAATGCAACTTGGTATTAGTTGTCTGTTGTTTTTCAACTAACAACCAACAACCAACAACTAACAACTAACCACTAACAACCAACAACTAACAACAAAAAACCAATTAATCTTCTAAATCTTCATTGCTAGCAACGCTACCTCCACTAACCGTTACAAGGTCAATTTGTTGACGATAATAATCCACGCTCTTGACTTGAACTTCTACCTTGTCGCCTAATCGATAAGCCGTGCGATTTTTTCGACCCACTAAACAGGAATGTCGAGAACGATACTCGTACCAATCATCCTTAAGAGAGCTAACGTGTACCAATCCTTCAACTAACAGATCTTCAATTTCCACAAAGAATCCGTAGGATTGAACACCCGTAATTAACCCACTAAAAATATCCCCTGTGCGCTCTTTCATTTGTTCAGCTTTCTTTAGTCCCTGCAAATCCAGTTCAGCATCTTCGGTTAGTTTTTCCCGGTCATTGATATGGGGAATTAAACCAATAATGTAAGTTTCCAAGTCTTGCTGAATTTCTGTAGGCAAAATATTCCAATTGATGTTATCGTGAGCACTACTATGATTTAGGTTGACTCGATCTTTAGAGCGAGTTGTACGGCGATCGCGTCCTTCTTCAAAGATGAACCGTAGCACCCGTTGGACAAACAAATCTGCATAACGCCCTAGGGGGGAAACACAGTGAGTATAAGGAGTATCTAAGGCTAGACCAAAATGCAATCCTGGTTTAGAGCTATAGGTAACAGGTTTTAAGGTTGATTCTAATAAATGAGTCAACACTTTAGGAGCGGTAGATCGAGCAAAAAATTGGGTAAAACGCTGGTAATCTTGGGGAGTTACTTCGTCTTCAGAAGAACGCTGCAAGTCGAGTCCCAAATTAGTCCCCAATTTGATTAAATCTTCCAGTTGATCCATATCGGGTAAGGAATGAGTGCAGTAAATTCCCGGTACGGCTAGGGCTTGTAAATGAGAAGCAACAACTTGATTCGCAACTATTATTAATTCAGCTAAAAGCGATCGCAATGGTCGAGAAGAAGACACTACAATTGCTCCTAATCGCCCTTCATCTTTATAGGCAGGACAGATATTAGCGATCGCCTCTCTCCGTTCGGGTAAATTCAGTTCAAATGCACCTCGTTGCTGTCGTCTTGCTCTTAGGGCTGGACTTAAGGTAAAAAAGAGTACCTTCAGCATTTCCACCGTTGAAACTAATTCAGTCGTCACCTCTTGATGACCTACTAAAAGAGCTTGAGCTTGTTCATAACTGAGTTGATAATCTACCTGAATAACCGCAGGAGAAATCTCAAATTCGATCAGTTGACCTGTCTCATCAAGAGTGAGTAAAACCGAGATCGCTAATCGATCTTCACCCGGTAGGAAAGACAACCGAGACATCACCGCTTCAGGGAGTAATGGAAGTACAATATCTCCCAAATAAACGGCTGTACCTCGTTTTCTCGCTTCTCGATCCAAAGGAGAATCTTGCGGTATCCAAAAGGCTACATCCGCAATATGAATACCGAGTTGCCAATGTCCTGCTTTTGTTTTTTGTAATGTAAAGGCGTTTTCGACAATGGCAGATTCTGGATGATCTGATCCATCCTCAATCGTGACGGTTAGTAATGGGCGTAAATCAAGACGCTTCTTTAAGTCAGTCTTACGTAATTGTTTCGGTAAAGCCTCCGCTGCTTTAAGAATCTCATCAGGAAACTGACGGCGCAGATCGTGCTTGCAACAAACAATATCTGTATCCGCCGCGTCTTCAGCATCACTCCCTAAAATCCGTGCAACTTTACCAACGGGGGGATTTTGTCCCAAGGGATAACGTACAACTTCCACATGAACCAGATGATCAACAGCGTGTTCTAGGGAAATCCCATTGCCCTTAAGATCGAGTTCAAAGAGTAGGCGATCATCCAAAGGAACAGCACGATAGCCATTGTCAGCTTGCCGAACTCGTGCCAGAACCGAAGGATTTGCCCGTTCTAAAATTAATCGTACCTGTCCTTCAGGAGAGCGCCGTCGGCTGCCTTCTTTAGTAATTTTAACCAGAACGCGATCGCCATTCCAGGCACTACTCAGATGGCTTTTTTGGATATAAATATCATCCGCCCCTTCAATGTCTTGAATGGCAAAACAAAACCCCTTAGACGAACAGCGGAGTTTCGCTTCCACCACGTCATCTTCCTGAATTCGACGATATCTGCCCCGATCTTTAACCAAAATTCCAACTCGTTCGAGTGCATCCAGAACAATTTGGAGTTTTTCGAGACTCGCCTCATCATGGCAACCGAGTTTCTTCTCCAACACTTTAGGAGCGACTAACTTATCATCTGCGAAATTGGAGAGTAATGTAGCGATTGAAAATTCCATCCAACAATCCTTTTTGTCTGATCCTGGTTTTATCCCGTTTTTCTCAAATCCTTGCTACACACTTCTCTAGGGCATTTCCGCGTTTCCGCGTCTCCGTTTCAATCTGTAGCAGGGACAAGATAAATGGGTTTTACTTCTTTCCCTGTAGCCAATGCGCTGCCTAGAGGTGAAGATACCCAGGACAAACCCAACCGTGGGTGTCCATTGGTGACAGCGCGTTCATTGCCGAAACTAACGTGAGGACTGTACCGTTTGTGTTCCGCTGCTAAAGGAGACACTCAAACCATTCGTTCAAGGATGACTGACTGGGTGAGATTGACCAGATGCCTCGATAATTCCCAATTTTGACCACAACGCCAATCAATTTTGGATTTACGATTTTGGATTTTGGCTTTGCCCCACCATTCTTGGAAGGGGGCTTGGAGATTTTCGAGTTTTGATTTACGATCAGCTTCGGTCACAAGAGGTAAGGCTTGAACCAAAAAACTTGAATCCAAAATCCCAAACCCAAAATCCAAAATTCCTAGTCAACGGCAATGGCACATTCAACAGCGTATTTGCCTACCCAGAAGGATGAGTTGTCCAGGGCGTAGCTGTCTTAAAATGGGAACTAAGTATAGAGTTGCATATGATAATTCACCGATACCAGATGAATAGTGCTTGAGCGACCCAGTTTTTTGTCAACGGACCTACACTTCAACACACTACCTTTTACAGAGTATTGCCGCTCTTCGTTCGGAGAAAGCTTTGCGGCAACAGCAGTGAGCTACAGTGACAATGGACAGTCTTTTTTTATTGTAGGTTCTAGATGTCCGTTCACAAAAGCCCTAAGCACTCAGAATTTAGAATTCGTGGAGTTGCTGGAGTTGTTGGAGTTCCAAATTACCTACCCGTAACCCGTCATGGTTCATCCATCAGCCGTAACATAACTTCATGAAAGAATACTAAACTCCTAAACTCCTAAACTCCTCTCCCCTTAACCGTTAACCCTTCACCCTTACCCCTTTTCTATGCTTACTCAGTTCCGCGCTCGTTATCCTAAAGGTAGTCTCCTCACTGATTTATTAGCGATAGATCGCGGTCAATACATCGTGCGCTGCTTGGTTCAAGTTGAGGGAATCACCTTAACAACGGGTCTGGCTGCGGCTGCAACGGTAGAATTAGCAGAAGACCAAGCCAGAAATAGAGCCTTAGTCGCTTTAGGGATGGATAGCACGACTCCTATAAGTCATCCAGAAGTTCCGACTGTGATTGAACAAGAACCAACTCAACCTCCTCCTAGTCCTCCTCAATCATTCTCACCAGAGACGGTGGAGTCAACTCCAATTCAACCCACCAAGTCTAAATCAAGTCGTAAAGCAAACAATCATGTTAAAAGTACGCCATTGCCCCAATCAAGGCATGATGAGGTTGAAGAGTATGCGCCAACCAAGGTACTAACAGTTGAAGAAATGCCCGCGATCGCAGATTTTTCAACCACGGAGTTAGCAACGGAGGAGGTAAAATCCCTTGAAACGACTGTTGAAATTCCGCCATTGTCCTATCCCAGCGAACTCACGACAGACACAGAAAGCTTAACCCAGTCCGATACTCCGATTGACTTTTCTGATATCATCGCCCGAACCAATGTTGAACTTAAGCGTTTAGGCTGGACAAATCAACAGGGACGAGATTATCTGATTCAAACTTACGGGAAGCGATCGCGCCAGTTACTAACCGACGAAGAATTAATCGACTTCCTCCATCATTTAGAATTAGAACCGACACCGGAGTGAAGGTGAGGGGGTGAGGGGGGGAGGGGGTGAG
>DNGI01000549.1:0-5262 GCA_003486645.1 Cyanobacteria bacterium UBA11370
TGCGTCAGACCAAGATATTTATCAAGATAATCAGGGTTTGATGGTCTGACGCACCCTACTATATGTGCCAGTTGCGTAAGTCCTAATCATGTCCGGTTAATTAGCCGCAATAAAACCTCCCCCCATCTCCCCATCTCCCCATCCCCCTATCTATTTGAATTATGGGTATTCAGCCGGACATGATATAAGTCCTAACTCAAATCACGCTTGATGCACTCAAACTTGCCTGTGCCGTCAGTGAAACACCTGAAATGCTATCAAGAGGTTGTCCTCCAAATTCTTGATACATACGGGCTAAAGCACCCGTCAAGCCCGCATTGTAGTCCATAGCGACTTCGTTGGTGATAAAATCAGTACGGCTATCGGTGTAGGCGAAATCGTTTGCCGCAGAAGGTCCACCCACAAGGGCACCGTAGAGGATGTGACGGTTAGGGAGTGGGTCATTGATGTTTGTTACCCCAGAGGCAGCGCGGTGGTGAGGCTTGAGGGGGTAATTGTTACCGAAACCAACCATGTAACTGAAGTTCCTAGGATTGTCACCCAGGATGTAGTCAATCTGCCCTTCAGCAAAATCAGAATAGCGACCATTGGGGTTATTCACGGTGTCAGCGTAGATGCCTGCGAGAAACGCTGTGGTTGCACTATATCGCAGCGAACCCCACTGACTCAGCCATGCTAACCCACCAGAAGTATAGGTAATACCACCGCTAGGAAGCCAGTTGTTAAGCCAGGTTTCAACCCCTGTGCGGTACTGACTTTTACCTGTTTCTTGGGCAAGTAAAATGCCAGCACCCTGAGATTTTTCATCCCAGGATTGAGTCCATCCCGAATTGACCCCTTGGTATAAACTTTCAGCTTTGGTTAGATAGCTAGTATTCGCATTACCCGCCGCCTTAGTTGCTTTGTACAACCAGGTTGCACCCCAGACGAGTTCATCGTTGTAGCCACTCCAAGAATTGTAGTAGTTGGCAGCATCCGGGATCGAATTGGAGTACTTCCCGCGATAGGTATCGGCAAAAGTGTAGAGTTGAATGGCATTATTAAGGAGGCGATTGGCGTAAGTGGTGTCAGTGGGTCGGAAAATAATCGAAGCCGCAGCCAGGGCAGCCGCTGCTTCACCTGCCAAGTCAGAACCGGGACGCTGACGGTCGATTTTGTAAGAGGGGCGCTGCATCGTCATGCTTTCGGGTGATCCCCAGTAGGCATGATCGATCGCACCGTTTCCAACCTGCCCCCAGAATTCTTTGGTACCATTGGCATCCGTGACGTGGGCTTTAAGAATATAATCTGTACCCCATTTAATGGCATCAAGAATGTAAGGCAGTTGTCCGCTTTGCTGATACGCACTCCGATATTGTTCAACACCCCAACTTAACAGGGTCATGGAAGCTGCCATTGGGAAACCAAACTTAACATGATCGCCTGCATCGTAGTAGCCACCACTTAAATTACGACCCACATCTGCACCATCGTTTAAAGCTGAATCACCCCGCCAGGGAATGCGATTGCTGCTAGGTAGGTCGCCGGAGCGTTGGGCATCATAAAATAGGATAGATTTTTGTAGTGCTTCCCCATAATTAAAAGCCCCTTGTTGGGGCGAATCGTTGTTGAGAATAGTAGCGACACCTTGAGGATCAAGGATTGTTGCATTAGTGGCATTGGAAAGGTTGAGATTGAACGTTTCATTCGTCTCAACGTGTAAGTCCCCAATGATAGGAACAGTGATGGTTCCAGTTGTTTCCCACGGATCGAAGGTGAGGATACCGGAGGTGGTGGTATAATCTAAACCCGATACGGCAGTGCCATTAGCGGTACCGTAGTTAACACTAATGGTCTGATTACTCGCGGCGGAGAGGCTGACGGTAAAAATTGCGTTACTAGTGCCACTGTCGCCTTCGGTAACGGAGATATTATTAATCGATATCTGAGGCGATGGCGCTGGACCATCATCATCGGTAATCGTACCTATACCCTGATCATCGGAGATAGTCGCATTGGTGGCATTGGACAGGTTGACGAAGAAGGTTTCGTTCGGCTCAATGATAGTGTCCCCAAGAATGGCGACATTGATCGTTTTCGAGGTTTGTCCAGGGGCAAAGGTGAGGATACCAGAGGTGGCGGTATAATCAGAATCTGCGATCGCGGTGCCGTTAGCAGTGGTGAAGTTAACGCTGGTGGTGCGTCCGCTAGCAGCGGAGAGACTAACGGTGAAGGTGGCATTTTTTGTGCCGTTATTGCCTTCGCTTAGGCTGACATTATTAATCCGGAAACTGGGAGTGGCATCGTTGTCAGTGATCGTGCCGATCCCTTGGCTATCAGAAATTGTGGCGTTGATTACGTTGGAGAGGTTAATTCGGAACCTTTCATTCACCTCATCCAGCAGATCCCCTTTGATAGCTATGGTGATGGTTTTGCTGACTTCGCCTGGATTGAAGGTAAGAGTACCCGATTTGGCAGTATAGTCGGAACCTGCTGTCGCGGTATCATTGGCAGTGGCATAATTAACGCTAACAGTCTGAGGGCTAGCAGCGGAAAGACGAACGGTAAAGGTGAGATTTTTTGTACCGCTATTGCCCTCGGTGATCGTGGTATCACTAATCGATATCTGCGGTACCCCTGCACCCGTGTCATCATTGATAATAGTCCCTACGCCCTGAGCATCAGCAATGGTGGCGTTGTTGGCATTGGAGAGATTGACGAAGAAGTTTTCATTGCCCTCAACCTGGATATCTCCCTTGACAGCGACAGTAATGGTTTGGCTGGTTTGGCCTTCACTAAAGGTAAGAGTGCCGGATTTGGCGGTGTAGTCTGAACTTGAACTCGCCGTACCATTAGCAGTGGCATATCTAACACTCGTTGTGCGTCCGCTAGCAGCGGAAAGGTTAACGGTGAAGGTGGCATTTTTTGTGCCGCTATTCCCTTCACTAATCATCACATCAGTAATGCTGAAACTGGGAGTAGCATCATTATCAGTGATTGTTCCTACTCCTTCACCATCAAAGATTAGGGCTTTAGTCGGATTGGAGAGGTTAATTTTAAAGGTTTCATTCGCTTCATCCAGAAGATCGCCAAGGATAGGTACGCTAATAGTTTTGGTAGTTTGACCTGGATTGAATGTGAGAGTACCAGAGGTAGCGGTGTAGTCTGAACTTGCCCTAGCCGTATTATTGGCAGTACCGTATTGAACTGTTACTGTCTCGTTGCTAGCTTGGGAAAGTTTAACTTCAAAGTTAGCCAAGAGAGTGCCAGAGTTTCCTTCGGTAATCGTTACATCATTAATGGAAAGAGTTGGTAGTGTCGCCTGAATTGGCATTCCATTCAGAATGTAACTACTGGGTTCAGTTGTGACATTACCCGGAGTCCCGCTAAACCCAAAGGAAACGGATCGACCAGCAGCAATACTACCATTCCAGCTCAGATTACGGATAATGTAATGATTACCTTGGCGGCTAACAATTTGTGCATTCCAGATACTTGAAATTTCAAATGGGGCATCAAATTCCAATGTCCAGCCATTTAAGGAACTGCTGCTGTTGTTAACAATGGACATGGTGCCTGAGAAACCCGTTCCCCAGTCACTGGCGACAGCAAAATCAACAGCGAAAGAACTCATTATTTAACTCCTAGTGGAAATTGACTTCAACAAACCAGCCGAATTGTTGATTATTCCGAGCCAACAAAATAAGAATTGGCTTACTCTTGGAATTGCACCTGGGTTCTATTCAACCTTCTTTATTCTAAATAACCTCTTCATAAAGACATTCAATGAGGCGTTAAATTCGTTTTAAGATTGTGTGAATTTTATTAAATTGAGGACGACTTCATTTGTTTTATAAAGTTCCCTAGATTAGAAGATGAATAATTATTTTTTAAATAAATAAACAGGATTATTTTGTTGTTGGTTGTTGGTTGTCCGTTATCTGTTATTTTTTGCTACTAAATTAATGACCAATGACAACTAACAACGGACAACTAACAACCAACAACTAACCAATTACTTACGTTCTGGATGGATAGCTGCGGGTGAAGAGGCTGCCATTTGGCTAATTCTGGCAAGCATTTGATAAAGACGACCAGAATCTCTACGATTAAAGTAAAAAATCAGACGAGGAAGTTCAGCCGTTTCATCCGGTAATTCTTCGGATAATGCCTTACTTTTCTCAATTTTTCCTTTAACTAAGATATCGCTAAAATTGGTATTTAATTCGTCAACATCGGCATCCGACAACTGGGATTTGAGGCGAATCACGAAGCGATCGCCTACATAGCGGCTGGAGTGATAGACTCGATAGAAGCTATTAATTGCCTCATAAGCCACCTCAACGCTATCTGTGATCGTGTACAGACTGGTATCTTCTGGACTAACCAACCCCCCTTGAATTAAATGGTTGCGAATATATCCATCCCATTCTCGCCAATAACTGCCCCCTGCTCGATCTATTAAGACTAAAGGAATTAGCTTTAATCGCCCCGTCTGACAAAGTGTTAAGCATTCAAAGGCTTCATCTTGCGTACCAAAACCACCCGGAAAAAGAGCGATCGCATCACTTTCTTTCAAGAAGAATAATTTGCGAGTAAAGAAATATTTGAAATGAATTAACTTAGGATTGCCTTCAATAAAAGGATTCGTTCCCTCAAAGGGAAGCTGAATATTTAATCCAAAGGAATTTTCAGATCCAGCACCAATATTTCCAGCTTCCATAATGCCACCACCAGCCCCTGTCATGACCATAAACCCATGCTGGGTTAAATAACGGGCAAACTCAGCCGCTAACTTGTATTCAGGAGTTGAGGAACTAATCCGCGCTGAACCAAAAATTGTCACTTTGCGAACGTGTCGATAGGGATAAAAAACATGAAATGCCCGCTCCATATCCTCTAAAGAAGCGGTTAAAATTTTCCAATCCAGGCGATCGATCTCTTCCCCGGTTAATCGCACCAGTACACCTAAAGCGCGTTGAATCCATTTCTGGGGTTCTAGGTTGGGGAGTTGATCAATGAGTGCGGCTAAATCGCTTTGAAGTGACTTAAGGGTTTGGTCAGAAGAAGATAGAGTCATGGATTGGATTTCGTAACGGGACTCTATTTTATCGAGATTTCTCTCTACTTATATCGGATTCTTTAGTATGAGAGATTGAATAAGTTATCCGTTATAAAAATCACAGACCAAAAACAACGAACAAAAACCTAAGTTTATAGGATGCAAACTGGATGCACTGAAACTGATGAGTCATATCAAGTCCGGCAAATCACCCATAATAA
>DNGI01000549.1:5541-8430 GCA_003486645.1 Cyanobacteria bacterium UBA11370
GGGTTATTCAACCGGACATGATAGGATATCAAGTCCAGTTAAATAACTTTAAATTAGACCTTTTGCATCAATCCTTCAAACCCCTCCCCATCCTGTCTAGCAAGGTTAGCGACTGCCAGGATTAATTCAGTCGTATCGACGGGTTTAGACATATACATTTGAAAGCCAGATTCAAGGGCTTGCTGACGATCTTCCTTTCTCGCATAGGCCGTTAAAGCAACCGCAGGAAGATGCCCCCCTTGCTCTGCTTCACGGCTTCTGATTTTGCTAATTAGGGTATAACCGTCCTCAATCGGCATTCCAATATCGCTAATTAACACATCTGGCTGCAACTGTTCAATGGCTTGGATTGCCTCAACCACTGAGGCGACAGCGATCGCTTTTGCTCCCGATCCTTCCATTACGGTGATTAACAGTTCCCGCACATCCGGTTCGTCATCCACAATCAGGACTCGCAAGCCAGAGAGGGTCGTTGCGGTTTCGACGGATGTTGCTAAGGTCGGAGACTGGCTGTGTCCGTTGAGTTCGGCTCGTTTTCGATCTGT
The DNA here is from genome assembly GCA_003486645.1 of Cyanobacteria bacterium UBA11370. Lineage (GTDB taxonomy): Bacteria > Cyanobacteriota > Cyanobacteriia > Cyanobacteriales > Coleofasciculaceae > UBA11370. The sequence goes on from DNGI01000549.1 coordinate 6,087, forward strand.
TCCTTCTAACTGCTCCTGACTCTGGAGGGGGAGTTCGACAATAAACGTTGCTCCTTTCCCCTCTCCCTCACTCTCTGCATAAACCCTTCCATGATGCAATTCAACCAGGTGACGGACGATAGCTAATCCCAGTCCCAAGCCACCATAACAGCGGGTTGTGGCACTATCCGCTTGTCGGAAGCGGTCAAAAACATGGGGCAGGAAATCTGGATTAATGCCAATCCCGGTATCACTGACCTGAATTTGAGCACAAGAGCCCACACTAAGAGATTGTACCTCAATTTTTCCGCCTTCGGGTGTAAACTTGACCGCATTAGACAGAAGATTCCAGACAATTTGCTGCAAGCGATCCGGATCGGCAACCACTCGCCCGACGGAGGGATCGAGCAACGATAGCACTTGAATCGATTTTGCCTCAGCGGCTGGACGTATCGAATCCAAGGCAGCATCAATGACGGGAATAATATTAAGGGGGTGAAGATGGAGATGTAACTGACCCCGAATAATACGGGAGATATCCAGGATATCTTCAATCAGTTGGGTTTGGAGTTGAGCATTCCGCTCAATGGTTTCCAGCGCACGAGCTGTAGTTGCCTCATTAAAGGAACGGGTACGGAGTAGTCGCGCCCAGCCGAGAACGGAATGTAAGGGTGTCCGAAGTTCATGGGAAAGGGTTGCCAGGAACTCATCCTTCATCCGATTGGCGGCTTCTGCCTCTTTGCGGGCTGCTTGTTCCCGGATGATTTCCGCCCGTGCTTCTTCTGCTTGCTTACGTTCGGTGATATCTTCTAATGTACCCACATGACCGAGGAGTTTGCCTTGAGCAGAGAAGAGAGGAGAGGCGCGGAAATGAACCTGTCGAACCGTTCCTTGGGATGTTTGGCAGCGAAATTCGTTAGAGTATGGGTTGTGAGTTACGGAGGAAGATGTAATTCTGCTGGAGGGAGGTGACGAGACGTTTGCGGGTTGCTCTTGCCCCTTGTCTGTTAGTCCTTGGTCTCCAACATTAGTCTGAGTCCAACTCGACCAATTGACCATGACTTGGGGGCGATCCTCTGGATGAACCGACTGCAACCAGCCCTCTGCTAAACTTTCCTCCAAGGTAAGACCACAAATTTGTTGAAAGCGGGGGTTAGTATAAGTACAATGACCCTCTACATCAGTCAAGAAAATTCCCACTGGAGAACAAGCACTTAAGGAACGAAACCGCTCTTCACTTTCTCGGAGTTCACTGTTAATCTCAGCGAGTTGGGCAGCTTGGCGTTTAATTTCAGAGGTTTTCTTGAATAAATCAACAAATACAGTAACTTTTGAGATTAAAATTTCTGGTTCAACGGGTTTATAGAGGTAGTCCACCGCCCCCAAGGAATACCCTTTAAACATTTGTGTTTCGCTTTTACTGTAAGCTGTTACGAAAATAATCGGAGTGTGTTGCGATCGCGGTCGGTTGCGGATCAAGCGAGCTGTCTCAAATCCATCCATCCCCGGCATTCGGACATCCAGCAAAATTACGGCAAAATCTTCATTTAAAAGACATCTTAACGCCTCTTCACCGGACTGGGCTTTGACCAGATGCTGATCCAATCCTTCTAATATAGCCTCCAGAGCCACCAAATTTTCTGGATGGTCATCAACAAGTAAAACATTAACTTTTGGTTCAGGGGGTTCAGGCTGCATAGTCTTACCTCAATACCGAGTGGCAAAGGTTGACGAGAACGGGAGCAATATCAGGGAGGGGCAAAATCCAGTCCCTTGCCCTACCAAGCTTATAGTGTTGCTGGAGGGCATAAATAGCGGATTGAGGCATTATCGCACTTTCTGCCGTAGTTGGCTCCTGAACCAGAACTAAGCCCCCATGGGCTTTAATACTTAAAAGACCTTGAGTTCCATCATGACTCGATCCAGTCAAAATCACCCCGATCGCACTCTTGCCATACGCATCGGCTGCTGACTCAAAGAGTACATTAATAGAAGGTCGGGCGTAGCAGACAGGCGCTTCCGTAGAAAGGGCACAATGACCCGATTCTACAAGTAAATGATAATCAGGGGGAGCCAGATAAACTCGTCCTGGGGCGATCGCTTCTTTGTCTTCTGCTTCAGTAACAGGCATAGCACAGTGCTGCTGCAAGAAAACACTCAAGCTGTCGTCAGAGTTTTTGTGACGATGTTGCACAATCACCACAGGCAAAGGCAAGCTTTTGGGTAAACCCGATAACAAGATTTCCAGAGCGTGCAATCCACCTAACGATGTACCAATAACAACAATTTTATAAGCGCAACCTCTCATTCCCATACTCTCCTGGATAGAGTGTGGAGTGTGGGAATGAGAGATCGGAAGAGCACA
>DNGI01000546.1 GCA_003486645.1 Cyanobacteria bacterium UBA11370
CCCTCTCTCCCTCTCCCTCTCCCTCTCAATCTTGTTTAGGGTTATTCAACCTGACATGATATAAGCTACTGTAGATTATTAAGCATTGATTTTTTCTGCCACGGCTCTAACTTGAAACCAAGAACGGTCTATTCTTCCATAAATTCGGCACAGAATCTCAAATACACCTCGACCACCATATTTTGCGATCAAGGAATACTTCGGAGGCCATTTATGAATATAAGCTTTTGACTCGATTAAGGAGTAACCTGCTTCGGTAAATAAATTCCCCAAACACATTGGACTCCAGCTATAAAGGTGATGATTAATATCGTTGGGTTTATAGGCGTAGGAAATCGATTCACAGGGAACAACAACTATTATCTTACCACCTTTTCTTAGTTTACGATACAGTGCTTTCAGTTCTTGAAGAGGGTTAAGGGTATGTTCAAGAGCATTATCTGAGATAATGACATCAACATAATTATCGGGTAAATCCTCTACTCTTAAATAGATTTCTACTCCATTTTTTTTAGCGATCGCTGCTGCGTTAGGATTGATTTCAACGCCTACCTTTTTTTGACATTGGATCGTTTTGAGTAGATAGCCGCCACCACAGCCAAAGTCTAAAACGTGATCACGTTCAGAGATATAATCATTGAATTTGGTAAGATTTGCCCAACCTCCAAATTCACCCATAGGGGCTTGCCATGCAAAATATTTCTCGTCGTAGTGTTCGCTGATTGTCTCTACCATCGTATTTTTCCTTTAATGTCTAACTCTTAATAGAGATGGAATTCAGACATGAAATTAGTTTTAATTTTACCATATTATATTCAAAATTATAGCTTCAATTTGCGTAAAAGGAGACTGGGGACGAAAATTAAATATACATGACTTGATAGCATCTCCCAAAAAGCTTGTGGGATAAGCATCCTGCCTGTATTAAACCTTATTGCCTGGAGCGGTTTAATGAGAATGGCTATAAAATTTATTCATTTTATTAAAATTGTAAAATTATTACAACCTTGGCTATTCCTTGTTGCCTATTCTCGTGGGATGATTTTGATTAAGCTTATCGTCTGGAATGAATTATGACTAGCTACCAATTTCCACAAGATTTTTGGTGGGGAACTGCCACTTCATCCTATCAAATTGAGGGTGCAGTAAAGGAAGGAGGGCGAAAACCGAGTGTATGGGATACCTTTAGTACTATACCCGGACGAATTTTGAATAATGATACAGGTGCTGTTGCCTGTAACCATTTCCATCGCTACCAAGACGATGTGAAATTAATGGCAAACCTTGGCATCAAACATTATCGGTTTAGTATTGCTTGGCCTAGAATTATTCCGGAAGGACGAGGGACAGTCAATGAAGCGGGCGTGGATTTTTATAAGCGTTTAGTAGATTGCTTGCAGGAACATGGAATTACACCCCATGCTACCTTATTTCATTGGGATTCCCCTCAACTATTAGAGGATTTATATGGATCTTGGCAAAGTCGGCAAATGGCTATCGATTATGCAGATTATGTTACAGCCGTTGTCAGTCGATTGGGCGATCGCATTACCCATTGGATGACTCTTAATGAAATTTCTTGCTTTACTCATTATAGTTATGGGGTTGATTCTGATCCGATTCATGCGCCAGGAACACGAGTTAATTCATTAAAAGAGATTTGGCAAACCTCTCATCATGCTTTATTAGCCCATGGTTTAGGATGTCAAGCCATTCGTGCGGTTTCTCCTGTTCCCTGTTCAGTGAGTTTGGTCGATAATTTTTCGGTAACGGTACCGATTAATGAATCACCGGATCATATAGAAGCAGCACAAAACGCATTTCATAGTTATGGTCAGAATGGCGGTATTATTTTTCCGGCTTTGACGGGTGCTTATAGTCCGATTTTATTAGAACAATTAGGAGAAAATGCACCAGATATTCAAGAAGGAGATTTAGATATTATTCATCAGCCTTTAGATAGTTTTGGGTTTAATGTCTATTCGGGTAAATATGTTCGCGCAGCGGAGAATAAATTGGGATATGAAATCCTTTATTTTCCCGAAGGTTATCCTAAAATGTATATGCCTTGGTTGTATATTGTACCGGATGCTATTTATTGGGGTATTCGCCATCTTAGTGAGACGTTGGGGCGTTCAGATTTACCTGTAATTATTACTGAAAATGGCTGTGCAACTCCAGATGAACTCAATGCGAAAGGTGAAGTGATTGATACGGATAGAATTCTTTACTTGCGATATTATTTACAATCTGCTCATCGATCGATTACTGAAGGATATCCTCTAAAAGGATACTTCCTGTGGAGTTTTTTAGATAACTTTGAATGGGCGTATGGCTATGATCGTCGTTTTGGAATTGTTTATGTAGATTATTCTAATCAAAAGCGTATTCCCAAGGCTAGTTTCGATTGGTATCGAGAATGTATTCGTCAGAATCGGGTAGTTTGATCAATGATTTAAATCAAACCTATTTTCAATCCAAAACAATGCCAACACATTTGCTCAATTCCATTCATCACGGTTTAATTGTATCCTGTCAAGCCCCAATCGACTCACCAATGCACAATCCAGTCGTGATTAGCGCGATCGCACAAGCATCAATTAATCAGGGTGCGGTTGGAGTACGAATTGATACACCGGATCATGTTAAAGCGGTGCGATCGCAATGTCCAACTATACCGATTATTGGATTGTGGAAACAACAATTACCGGGATATGAGGTTTACATTACGCCTCAATTTCATCATGCGGAAACGATAGCTTCTTCGGGTGCTGATATTATTGCGATTGATGGGACGCTACGAGAACGTCCTGGAGGAGAAACTGTTGAAGGATTAATTACTCGAATTCATGAAGAATTGGGTAAGTTAGTTATGGCAGATGTGGATACGATAGACAGTGCAATAAACGCAGCTAAAGCAGGCGCTGATATTATTGGAACAACGCTTTATGGTTACACAAACCCAACCAAACATCTCTCACCACCTGGGTTTGATTTATTAGTTCAGATGGTGGAACAGTTGGAGGTTCCGATAATTTGTGAAGGAGGAATTGCTTCGCCACAGATGGCACAACACGCCTTAAAGTTAGGGGCGTATGCGGTGGTGGTAGGGACGGCAATTACGGGAATTGATTTGCAGGTGAAAGCCTATTTAGAAGACATGAAGGATGAGGGATGAAGGATATAGACGTTCGCTTCAGTAATACTTGAAATCCTAGCTGATACCAAGTTGCGTTCATATGTAGTACTTTCTTTCCCCCTTGTCCCCCTTATCCCCCTTGTCCCCCTTGTCCTGCAAGTCTCTCCTATCTACTATCTTTGACCGCAACACCGAACATGAAGGCATCACAATATAATTCTACCTTTAGGTATATTGCTTTTATTCACACCTTAAAAAACTATGCCGAACATGAAGGCATCACAATATAATTCTGTCTTTAGGTATATTGCTTTTATTTACACTTACCTCTACTTTTTTGCACAATTTTATCTGTATTTGTTGCAATATCTCTAACGTTTGATTTCATCTATAGTAATAATAGTTATTAGTGATACTAACAATATTTATTTTTGTAACAGATAAACCTATGCTAAAAATTAGGATTTGCAAAAAAAGAATATTTGTCTTCTGTTGTTCACCCTTTAGCTGGTTAAGAGAAACATGAATTTGACTCCTAAGAAATTCCCTGTTGCTTTGACAGGAATCTTTGCTTCGGTTATAGCTCTGATTTCAGCTCTACCTGTCGGATTACTGTCGGATATTAAAGCCTCACAAGCTTCACCGGACTTCAGTTATGGGGGTGATAAAAATCCAACAAATTGGGATGAATTACACCAAAACTGGGCGATTTGTGAAAGTGGAACTCAGCAATCTCCTATTGATATAAAGCCATCCCTTCTTGGTGGTCTTCTCAGTCCTCCTGCTAACATTCAGTTTAATTATCAATCCCTAACTAATTTTCCGGTTCAAAATAACGGTCACACAATTCAAGTGAATTACCCGTTCCCATCAGGCGGTTCCACAATGACAATTGATGGGAAAACCTACGAGTTAGTTCAGTTTCACTTACATACTCCTAGCGAACACCATTTAGACGGCGAAGCAGCAGCACTAGAGCTACACTTGGTTCATCAAAATCAGCAAGGTGAATTAGCCGTGGTTGGTGTCATGATCGAAAAAGGTACTGCTAATAGTAACCTAGAGACCGTTTTGGCTAATATGCCCCCACAGACAGGAATCAATACGGCCAATGGTACTATCAATGCTACTAATTTTCTCCCCACTAACAAGTCCCACTACATTTATCAAGGTTCTCTAACAACGCCACCTTGTAGTCAAGGAGTCAAGTGGATTGTTTTAAAGAATCCAATTACAGCATCTCAAGCACAGATTGATGCGTTTACAAACGTGTATCAAGTTAATGCCAGACCGATTCAAGACCTTAACTTGAGACCAATTCAATTGAGAAACTAATAGATTGATCTAAAAATCTTGCTTAGGATAGCGTCTTATTACACTAAGCAATCTATATCTTGACAATCCTACGTCTTTTTAGGCGTGGGTTTCTTTGTTCCACTAGTGGACTGGTTCATGGTTTGTATAGCAGTCCTCAGATCGGTGAGGTAAACTAAATTTTCTTCCCCACGCCACAGCGGTTATATCTCAGCCAACAAACAATAAACGTTCTTACCCCTTCCCCTCTAAAATCTCCATCAACCTGTCTTCCATCGCATTTTTCGCCTCAACATCCGAACAATGATCAATCAGAGTTTTCCCAGCAGCGATCGCGTCTTGCGCTGTGGGAAAATCAAACCCACCAAAGGGATCGGTAATCGTTGGTTCAAGTAAGTTTCCCGATTCTAACCACGTAACAGTCCAGCGTCCCGTTTCTCGCTCGTAAACAGGCACAATTAGGTATTCATCCCAATGAGTTTGGTAGAGTTCTGCTCGATCAAAGCTGGCTTTGTAAGAGTGGCGTTTATAAACTTTACCCACTGCTAATCCTCGTAATACAACAGGGTAGACTATCTTTCAGAGTGAGGTTGTCAATCCTATCATGTAAGAACCCTCAATTGACAATGATTTAGCGTTACTACAATCACCGACTGCCATGCGTTACTTTCCGTTAATGGTTTTGTTCCCCCTCTCCCTATCATTGCCCCTTCTGACACCATCAGGAGTTCATGCCCAAACTGAACGAGATCCCCGTTTATCCTCTCAAGGATTTTGGCCTCAAGCCGAACAACTCGTGCAACAACAGTTAAATTTAATTAACCGCATTCAGCGATCGCTTTCTAGTCCCGATGTAAACCAGACTGAAGCAACGCGGGGACAATTGTTCCTGCATTTAGGACAGGTGGAACGCTTTCTAGAAAGCCAATACCGAATTCCCCAATTATTGTGTAACAATGGCACGGTTTCTCCAGATATACCGACCAACTTGACATTATCCCAACGAGAGGTGTATTGTGCCCTCTATACTTCGACCCAGCAGCTACAACCGATGATCTCCCTGCTAGATCGTCGTTTGCCCATGCTTGCAGGTCTAGCCGCACCCAATCCTATCACCCCAACTGATCCTAAACCTATAGGGTTGCGCCTGAACTTACAAAATCCGATCCGACCTCGATTTTCCCCAGTCCCCGATTTTCCCGAACCCGAACCGCCTGTGATTGGTGTTCCGGCGAAGACTCCTATGGTTGACTATGAGGAACCCCCCTTACAACCTGCGATCGCGCCTCCTGAACAAGCGTCTATCACCCTTTTATCCGCACGGGAACAGTTAATTGTTCTATTACCCCAATTTCCCGAATCTACTCGAATTATCGACCCAGGACCAAATCCTGAAATTATTGCGCGTGGGATGTATGGTCTTTTGCCATTGGAACCTCAACAGTATGCAGAATTTTTGGCTAAACCGAACACGGGGATTGCTCGCATTTTACTCACTGAAACCTACAATCCTGACCCAAATCAGTTACGAAATCGCCTACAACCTGCTGTATTAGAACGATTTCCGTTTGTTCCTCTTGCTGATAATCCGAATGGTTCAATTCCTCGTTTAGCGCTGGAGATTGAACAAGAAAACTTTGAGATTCCGATGCCAGGATTGGATTATGGTTTTATCGTGAATTTGGGGGAGGTATCGTTAGAAACGCTTGATTCTACTCTAAAAAATATCTCAACTCTTTCACCCGCACAACGAGATTTATTCCTCAATTATAATCCTCCCAATCAGTTAGAAGCTTTGCAAGTAGACCAGCGACGGTTTTTGACAGGTAAAGATGGAGTGGGTTTTGTCCCGCCTGTGAGTCCACCCGCCTCAACTCAATCGCCAGTTGTACTTAAAAATACTTATTTAGTCAGATTAATTCAGTTTGAAATTCCCGACGTATTGCTCACAGGCGAACCTGTTTCTAGGGCACAACGGCGCAATCTTCCTGATATTCTCAAAACACCCAGTAGTGATGTATTGGTTGCCTTTCAACCTGTCCATCAGCGTTTGGATGGTAGTTATACGGTACTTTGGCGTTTGCTCTATCGATTCCCCGATCCCAAGATTGAAGATTTAGATCAGTACGTTGAACTCGAATAATTGAATTGAAAAATGGGGAGTAGGGAGCAGGAGGAAAACTCCTGCTAAGTCTTAAACCCTATCAACACGCTAATTTTAACTCTCTGCTACTCATGCCATTCTCCTGTTCAACCTGAAACACATTGGCATAAAGATTAGCGATAATTTGCTTCCCAAACATTGTCAATTCTAAGTAGCTTAATGCGGGTTGAATGTACTGAAAAACGACATTCCAGAAAAAGTTAGGGTAGTTCTGCCGTAAATCACCCGGATGGCGGAACCCTAAAATTTTATTCGTCCCGCTTTCTTCAAATTCATAAAACAACGCTGGAAGTTTTTGCAAATAGTAAGGATCAGAAAGCTGACCAATTAAATCTGCTGCACGGGTTAAACCAGGATAATTAACAGTGTCCTTATGGTCGTTATCGAGTGGAACCGGAAAACGGGTCAACTCAATATTCTGTTGCACCTTGGGTACATGAATTAAGGAATGAGAACCCAAACATTCCTCAACAAAAACTTTACTTCGGTCTACATGATACGGAGTTAAACTGGCATCGGTTGCTTCAATGGGTAGGGAAATCATCATTTCATCTACACCAATAGAATATAATCTTTTATCCGTTTGATCATCTCGACAAACTCCCTTAACATAGCCAATGTCATGACATAACCAAGAAGCGATCGCATTTAACCAATCTTCACAAGCAACGCTACCCTCACGGAGGTGTTTTCCTCGCAAAATTTCTTGACCAACTAACGTTACCAAAATTGTATGCTCAACATCATGATAGAGAGCGTCACTATTAGCAATCTGTTCGAGAGCCATATTAGCGATCCAGCCGATCAAATCTGCATAGTCTGGGTGGAGGCTACCATAAGTGTGGTGGTATCCAGCTTGCAGACGCTCAACGCAGTTACGAATCATCACTTCTGTGAGAGTAAACATGACTCCTCCCCTAACAAACTTTTAATGCAGTCCCTGAATCAATTTGCTGAGTCAATCGATTTTGGATTTTAGATTTTAAATTTACCCCGAACACAAGAGGTGTTAGCCGAGAACCGTTAATTACTAGTGTGATTTACTAGTAACAAAACTGGAACCAGAAAACCTCATCAAAACTTCATAAATTTTGTTGATTTTTGAAATACTTGTAAAATAATAACAACTTGATCAATGATGTTATCCTCAAGATCCTCATAAAAAATCATGGCATTAGTTCCGGCTGATATGCAACCTCATGAAAGCTCATAAAAGCTCAGGTTATACCAGGTGTTCACTAAAAGCTACTCCTTTACTCAATCCTCTAGATAGAATTATATAGAGGCGGTCGGCGATCGCGAACCATCCAGCTTAGGAATTTCCGAGAAAACTCTGGTTGAGAAATACCGAAGCTCGATCCTAAACGAACTCGGCATAAATTTCCCACGACTTCGATGGTTAAGGAAAGATGGATTTTAAAGAAGCCTTGGAATTTGTAGATTACTTAACCTATGCCAAAACAGGAAAGCATCTTAATGACTTAGAACGGGAAGTTTTTATTGGGTCTTGGCAAGGACGGACTTATGAGGAGATTTATCCCCATAATCCTGAGTATATCGAAAAATATGTCGGTTATAAATTATGGCAGAAACTTTCCAGTGTTTTGGGAGAAAAAGTCACTAAAAAAAAGATTCAAGGTGCTATTGAACGAGCGCTAAAACAACAACAACGAGTATTAATTAGTCATCACAACCAAGAGCCAGATGTGAGTTTGGCGATACAGTTGTATGAGGCGATCGCATCGGCTGGATATAAACCCTTTAGGGCTAATATTGGAGCAATTTCAATCAATGATTCTGAGCCGATAACAAAAGAATTAGTTGATATTAATACCGAATTAGCGCAGTGTGATTATTTTTTATTGCTATTATCTCCCCAAGCTGCAATTAGTGAAATGGTTATTGAAGAGTTACAGCGAGCGAAGGAATTACGAGATTCTCGCTATAGCCATAAACCTGTTTTACTTCCAATTCGAGTAAATTGTCCTTCTCATACTTTTTTCAACCACGATTTACGCAGCTATCTTCACGGAATTAGACAATGTGAATGGAAATCTCCAACGGATACTCCAAGGGTTATACAAGCAGTT
>DNGI01000423.1:0-16103 GCA_003486645.1 Cyanobacteria bacterium UBA11370
GATCTGAGTTATATGATGTCCGGCAAATCACCCATAATAAAAAGTCTCCCCCTCTCCCCCTCTCCCTCTCTCCCTCTCTCCCCCTCACTCTTTTTTAGGGTTATTCAACCGGACATGATATAGTTTTTGCTATGATAGCGATCGCGCTTAGTTGCGGACGTGGCGGAATTGGCAGACGCGCTAGATTTAGGTTCTAGTACCGTAAGGTGTGAAGGTTCAAGTCCTTTCGTCCGCATGATCAAGAAAAAATGGGCATGATGAAGTTGAGATCCCCACTCCCCTTGCATTGAACGTGCTATGCTAATAAATGACTCGGATTCATGCAATTTCAACGCTCAAACCTTGTCAGGACCGGAAGGTAGCAGCAATACGAGATGCTTGGGATAGGCGTGGACTCCGGGTCTTTTCGATCCAAAGGGTTTTTGAGAAGCTACAACTCTACAGCTTCAGGCTGTAAGATGACACAGGAGAGAGCTTTTACCCGACTTGTTGAAACGCTTGAGAACGTTTTGCCAAACGGTACTCATCCGAAGTGGGTTTGGCTGGAATGAAGTAGGCAAATTTCTAGATTCGTTCGTATCCTGGAAGAAGATACCTACGCGATCGCTGGAGCATCAGTTAGTATGGCTGGTTTAGGAAATTTTTTTCAAAAAACCGTTTATTTCGGTGTCGGTTTAGCCTCTTATGTCAGTGAGAAAGCAGGGGAAACCTTGTCAGAACTCCGAGAACAAGCCCAAAAAGCCGCAGATGAACTGGTTGCGCGGGGTGAGATGACAACGGAAGAAGCGCGTAAAATGGTTGATGAGATGGTAAAACAGGCACAACAGCAACAGGTTAAACCTTCTAATCCTCAACCTAATGATCAACCTGCAACTGAACCACGCCGGATTGAGATTATCTCGGATGATGAAGAACCCACTCCAGCGGAAACAGAGAATGTTGAAAGAATGCGTCAGCAAGTGCAAGCCATGCAAGACGAACTACGTCGGCTGAAGCGTGAATAAAGTATTAGGAGAATTACTATCGCCATTCCCATTTCTCCCTCTCTCCTCGTTATTGCTAAAAAACCGCATAATTATTTAATAAATCTCCCCAATGGAAGATTGGTCTAAAAGTATTTTTGAAACCCTCGATTTATTGACTGATATAGTCGATGAGTTTTTCTTAGGGTTCAGTGAAATTATTGAAGACTTGACTGAAGAATGGCATACTACTGTTGGTGCAGAAATTGATAAGTGTTGGCAGGATTTATTTGAACCGATCGCTGAAATTTATTTCGACCTAGACGATCTTGTAGACGAAAGCGATCCCGCCTTTACCTATCCCCTAGAACCCACTCTAGAAAAACCCATTGCTTGTCAAGATTGTCATCATTATCATGGTCAAGTTTATGGGGGTAATTTATTAGTCTGCGCCATGCACCCCTATGGCTGGGATACGGAAAATTGCCCAGATTGGGAATCTAGTTTGGGAGAATTATAAATTATGAATTATGACTCACTCTCCAACGCAACAACCTCTATCCTCTCAAGAACAAACGTCTCCAATGAAATACGGGGAACGCGAAATCCTTGAAGGAAAACTGATTACCTTCCCTAATCCGCGTATTGGTCGTCGTTACGATATTAATATAACGTTGCCGGAGTTTACGTGTAAGTGTCCGTTTTCCGGTTATCCAGATTTTGCAACCATTTATATTACCTATGTACCCGATGAGCGTGTGGTAGAGTTAAAAGCGCTTAAACTGTATATCAATAGTTACCGCGATCGCTATATTTCTCACGAAGAATCGGTTAATCAAATTTTAGATGATTTCGTAGCGGCTTGTGACCCTTTAGAGGTAACTATTAAAGGGGATTTTTCGCCACGAGGTAATGTTCATACGGTGATTGAAGTGCGACATCAAAAAGATGCAGCAGCTTCGAGTTAGATTTCCTCTAGGTTAAGATAAAGCCAACGTTAACAGAGATATTGGTATGATACAGTCTGACCCAAAGCTCTGCTTACCAACAAGCGATGAATTACCGGACTCTGATGGGTTGCCTGTGGATAATGAACTTCATAGTCTTGTTCCTAATTTATTAGGTTTCATTTTAGGTTTCATTTGGAGTCAGCGTTTTGATTGGTTTTTTGGGGTCAATATGGGAATTTACCATACCACCGGAATCAATCCCAGAGTTCCTGTTGTGCCGGATGCTTTTTTGAGTTTAGGTGTTGAACGGATTCGGGGGAATCAGTTACGTAAAAGTTATGTGGTATGGCAAGAGAATGATGTCGTTCCCATTTTTGTTTTAGAAATCGTTTCTCAAACACCAGGGGGAGAGTATGACGAGAAACTATCAATTTATGCGACGTTAGGGGTTTTATATTACGTTATCTATAATCCCGATTTTTGGCGCAGAGATCAACAGGAACCGTTTGAGGTTTATCGCTTAGTTAATGGGAGTTATCAACGTCAAATTGGTGAACCCTTTTGGATGCCGGAAATTGGGTTAGGAATGGGTCGAGGAATGGGTAGTCATCGAGGATTACAGCGCGAGTGGTTGTATTGGTTTGACCAAAGAAGAAATCGGATTTTAACGCCAGAGGAACTGTTAGCGCGTTATCAAGAACAGTTTGGTGAGTTACCAAACGCATAAGTATTTATAAACGATCTGTCGCAAACATTTTAGCTAATTGTAGCTAATTGATATAATTCTGACTCGATAGAGACTGTACACCTACAGTTGGCACTTCTACTGGTGATTTGGGTTCATTCAATTGATCCAAAATCTCAATAACTTCTCGTTCAAACGCAACTTGTGCCCGGTTTGTTCTGCCACCAACATAGAAGTAATCCCCTTTTTGTAATCCCCAAATTTGAGAGTGAGAAACATAACTCATCATCACTCCCACCATCAACAAACCAAACCCTGTATAAACCATCGGAATACCTGGATCAGCTTTAATTTGTAAACCCGTACTGCCGATAATATCTTTAATCCGAAGAGTTACACCATTCACTTCCGTTGCCATACCTGGACGTAAAGTAGAGATCAGCTTGCCCTTTGGATCATAAATCAACAATGTTCCTTGTAAATCTTTAGCTAATAACGAAATTCCTTCACTTAAATCCGGTTTCGTCGGAACCCAAGTTCCCCACAAGCGCCCTCTCCCACCCGTATCAAGCTGTGCCATCGGTAACTGGAAAATGGGGCTATTATTCAACTGAACTTGTACAGCAGCAATTCCCCAATCCGTTTGATAGAAAGTAACACCTTGATAACGCAACGGCTTATTAACATAGATTGTCTGCCGATCAACGTCCTGCCCTTGATTATCTAAAACCGACATATCAGAATAAAACTGATTAATTGCACCGTCGGGCGTGTAATCAATCCAAAATCGATTAACTTTTACCGACCAATCTTTAGGAATTTGAGGTTGTGCCCATGGCCCAGCATCGATAATATTTTTAACTTGAAAGGTTTCACCACTAGGAACCATTTCTTGGGCAATAAATCCAGTCATTGCTCCCCAAATTGACCCCGCTAGAATAATTAGCATACTGGCATGAACGATAATAGGGCCAATACGTCCCGCAATTCCCTTCCGGGCATAAAGAGTATCCCCTTCTTGAAACACCCGATAGCGCCGCTTCTCCAGCAGTTGAGAGAGAGAATTTAGAGAACCCGTTTCCAGTTCAGCACTTAAGGCAAGTTTTTGGAACTGTCGAGGTTCAGTATAATAACTCCAGCGACGGGCCGCTTTGAGGGCAGGAAATTGACGGGTAAACGTACAAGCAGTAAGGCTAGTTCCAAACAAAACTAGGAGTGATAAAAACCACCACGTTCGATATACATGGTCTAATCCTAATACTAAGATAACCTTCCAACTCAAGAAACCAAATAAAGCTGGATGTTCAGGATAATTAGATTGATAAAACTCTAAGGATTGACCCTGTTCAATCACCGTACCACTGATACTAAAAAGAGCGATCGCCAACAATAACACAATCGCTAGTCTCAAGTCAGCTAGCACAGATATCAGTTGACGGCGAAACAAATGTCGGACATTGGGGAAAGATGTATCTTCTGAAGTCATTTGAAAAATAAAATGTAAAGTGTAGGGAAATTAATCAATTTTGGATTTTGGATTTTCTTCAGGGATGAATCGAGAGGCTTTGGAATCAAGAAAAAATTTGTTTGTTATCCACGTAGCTTACTTCCGCGTAGCGGTATATACTTGAAGGCTTGTAACCTAATTTATCTCGGTAATCCAAAATCCAAAATCTAAAATCTAAAATCCATGAACCGGAAGCCGAGATAATAAGGAAAAAACACCAAATCCAACTAAGAGGATACCACTAGCAGGTGTAATCCAACTCGACCACTGGCGCAACTCTAATAATTTCTTAATTGAAGCTGTAAAGGTTCCTGCCACAATTAAAGGAGCCACATATCCGGCAGTGTAAGATAAAAGCAAAATACCGCCTAAAATCCAATCTTGAGTCGTCGCCACCCAAGCCAATAGCGTGGCTAAAACAGGAGTACTGCAAGGCGAAGCGACTAAACCAAACGTTAAGCCGATCAAATAAGAGCGTACACCCTTGGGCCAGTCTTGGGAAATCCACTCCATCCCGCCAAACGAGGGTAACTGGAGGGGGAGTGCTTCCAGTAAGTTTAGCCCCATAATAATAGCAATCAAACTAACGACGATTGGCAAACCAAGTCCCACTTGACCATAGACTCGCCCTACAGATGCTGCCACAATCCCCAATCCTGCTAGGGTAGTTGCTAATCCTAGGGCAAACCAAGCGGACTGGGTAGCAGCTTGCAGTCGTCCTTTGGTTTCGTAGCCACCGATGTAACCGATGGTGATGGGTAGCATAGATAGCATACAAGGTGTCAGGCTAGTCAGGAAACCAGCACTAAAAATAATGCCAATACTCACTCCACTCAGGTGCATCAATTGATGGTCAACGAGGTGGTTGGCAAATTGTTCGAGTTGATAAAGCTGAGTTTGTAGTGTTTCAATCATGCAGTTGAGAGATGGTGGAATGCCCATTCTGCATGAATTGTAACGTAAGGAGGGTGTTGATTAGGCGATCGCTTGAGACGGCGACCCAACCCATTTTAGAGTTTGGATGCAAAGATATCAACAATTTTGGTTTCAAGCTCCTGGCTTTATCCGTGTGATTAATCCCCGATCTAAACTCTAAAATCCACAATCGAATGACCGATAATGATTAGTTTGTGAATAACAGGGTGTTAATCCCAAATCAATTATGACCAGATTCCCTCACGATCAATTTGCCAAGCAGTATCTCAAGGAGTTGTTATCCTCTCTAGGAGAGGTGGAAACTAGCCGCGATGTATCGGGGGAAGTCCTAGAAATAGATGTTTGGTTTGTCCCTGCGCCTCAATCCCAAGCGGATACAGAAGTATTGGGATTGTTAGGGAAATTGGCTACTCGTCCCTGTCTTTTTGAACCATTCCGTAACCCAGTTACACCGACAGAGATCCGTAATTGCCTGATCAAGTTATTTTCAGTTCACGCTGATTTACAGCGTCAGGCGAGACGGGAGGACGGCAAAATTCAAGAAGCTGATT
Organism: Cyanobacteria bacterium UBA11370; assembly: GCA_003486645.1. Lineage (GTDB taxonomy): Bacteria > Cyanobacteriota > Cyanobacteriia > Cyanobacteriales > Coleofasciculaceae > UBA11370. Next base: position 5,592 of record DNGI01000423.1, read on the forward strand.
TACCTCGGTTGTGGATTCTGTCTCCTACAGCTTCAGTCACATTATTAGATGGATTCAGAGCTAAACTTGATGAAGAGAACTGGACACAAGGAGTTTATTTTTTAGGCGACTTACTGAAAACCGCAATCATCGCAATTCACCAGTTACCCCGTACTGAAGAAACTCTCTGGCTTAGGGTTTTAGGTAAGGGTAGAGTTCAAAGACACGCAATTGATGAATTAAAGGCACTTCCGAAAGGTCATCCATTACGTTCAAATGCCCTCACGTTATTGACTAATTTGTTAGCTAATTTACAATCTGATCAAAGCTTAGATCAAGAAGATAGGGAGTTGATTATGGAATTATCACCGCTGGCTTTACAATGGCGAGAAGAGGCTATAGAGCAAGGAATTCAGCAAGGAATTCAGCAAGGAATTCAGCAAGGAATTCAGCGGGAACGCCGTACCCTGATTGAAAACCTGCTCAGATTTCGGTATGGTGTGTTGGATGATGAACTATTAGGTATTATTGAGAGTTTGTTGGAGTTGCAATCTGAGCAGTTTACGAGGTTAGTGTTGCAATTATCTCAGATCTCTCGTGAGGATTTGTTAAGTCGGTTTAAAAAACAGGATTCCTGATTTTTCTATCACATTCGATAAACCTTACACCCAGATCCTCGCCTTCTCCAAGAAGTCGGGGATCTCATTGTGGGAAATTGGGTTGCAAAACAAACTCATAACGACTATGATTTAGAAGAAGGGATTGAAAACGGAGGCAGCCACTGGCACAATGATTGAGATTCGGGAAATTCCACTACGGCAAATCCGCCGTCCCCTACCGCGAGAAAATGACCCTCATAAGGTAGAAACACTCATGGAATCAATCGCCCAAGAGGGGTTGAGAGAACCCATTGATGTGCTAGAAGTCGATGGACAATACTACGGTTTTTCCGGTTGTCATCGATTTGAAGCACACCAACGCCTCGGTAAGGAAACCATCAAATGTCGAGTGCGTCGCGCCCCTCGTTCAGTTCTGCAAAAGCATTTAGCTTAATATTTGTCAATCCTTAGTAAAAAGAGTTCATTCTTAGGGACGATCTATAAAAGATAGGGAATTGCTTAAGATTGACAAGGCTTAACTTGAGTAACCGTCAACATTTTTTGCCAAATCTGGAGAGTATTATGCAAACCGTAGATAAAATTGCACCCGTCAATATCGGTATTTCAGAAAGCGATCGCGCAGAAATTGCTAAAGGACTTTCTCGCCTATTAGCAGACACTTATACCTTGTATCTGAAAACTCACTATTTCCATTGGAATGTTACTGGACCCCTGTTCAATTCTCTACACCTGATGTTTGAGACACAGTACAATGAATTAGCATTAGCCGTGGATGCGATCGCAGAACGGATACGCACGTTAGGTTATCCTGCCCCTGGTAGTTACAGTGAATTTGCAGAATTAACCTCAATTGAAGAAACTCGCACTGTTCCGGACGCAGAAGAAATGGTACGCTTACTCGTAGAAGGAAATGAAGCCGTTGTCCGTACTGCACGGTCTATTTTTCCAAGTGCTGAACGTGCAAATGATGAGTCAACAGCGGATCTGTTGACGGAACGGATGAGTATTCATGAAAAGACAGCTTGGATGCTGCGGAGTAATTTGAAATAGAGGGGGAGAGAGGGAGAGAGGGTGAGGGGGAGTTTTGAGTTAAAGAATATTATTACATTCTTAATTCCTAAACTCAGGACTCAACAGGTTTTATTCTCCTAATGTCCCTAGACCTTATAAGCTGTCATGCATTTAATTTGTATATCCTCACACCCCACACCCCACACCCCACACCCTTTTCAAAAATTTCAATGTCCAATTTAAATGCGTCTTAGCTTACATCTTGCTAGATGAGTCAATCTTTCCATTCTAATTACACCCAGCAGTTGCAAGAATTGATGCAGCAGTTGGGTGTTTCCAGTTTTAAACAACTTAGTCGCACTACTGGTATTTCTGAACGACAAGTAAAGCGTTTGCGACAAGGAAAGATACTAGAAATGCGGCTAGAAACGGTACTGAAACTAGCTGAAGTATTCCAAGTTTCAGTCGATCAGTTACTCACAATGTTTTCCTCGCAATCCCTATCTCCTACTAATCCTCCTGAAGTAGAGAATCCAGCTTTAAAACAAGAATACCAACGACTACAACACCAGTTAGAACAGCAGCGAGAAACATTAATACAAGAATTTCAGCAATCAAGCTTACAAATACTAGAATCTTTCTTAGTACAATGGCCTACGGCTGCCTATGCCGCACAACAAAATGACCAATTACCTGCGATAAGATTACTTCCTTTAATCAAACCTGTAGAACAATTACTGCAACAATGGGGAATAGAAGCGATCGCCTCGGTTGGTGCAGAACTCCCCTATGATCCCCAATGGCATCAGCTTATGTCAGGAACGGCTCAACCTGGAGATAGGGTAAGAGTTCGTTACATTGGTTATCGGCAAGGAGACAAACTGCTTTATCGGGCGAAAGTTAGTCCTTCCCTCTGAATCCCCCGGTTAGATTACCCATTAACGGCTATCAAAGAGTGAGAGGAAGTGGATTGGATTGACCCCACCCACTTCCTGAGATTCTGTAAGACCCCTCATTCTGTCATACTTGCGTATGACATGTATTACACTAATCTGTATGGTATTTCAATCTGCCCATATCGGCAAGGTTGTTAAGGAAATTGTAGTAACTCTTTAAAAATTACTGAGCATACGCTGACAACCAAAATTTGTGTCAAGCTTGAATCAGAAACACATCCCTCGGTTCTTGTTTTTTTCAGTCAGAGGGAGTGATTTTGGTGTATATCTTGGCTAGTGAACTTCTCCACTATTCTGTTTCTAATTTTTTATGCTTTCTCTCGATCTACCGCAGAGTCCTTCTAGTCCAGAATTAGCGCAAGCCAGCCGTATCCTGGTCGTAGAGGACGAAGATTTAATTCGGGAAATGCTGGTCTTATCTTTAGAAGAGGAAGGCTATGAGGTGGTAACGGCTGCTGATGGGCGTACTGCTTTAGGGCTGCTTCAGGAGGTCGAGCCGAACGAACGGGAATTCCCATTTAACTTGTTGATCCTAGATTTAATGCTGCCTCAGATCAATGGTTTAGATCTGTGTCGGTTGTTACGGTATCAAGGAAATCCAGTCCCCATCTTGATTTTGAGTGCCAAAGCTAGTGAAACGGATAGAGTGTTGGGCTTGGAAGTCGGTGCAGATGACTACCTAACCAAACCCTTCAGTATGCGGGAACTCATTGCCCGCTGTCGTGCCTTACTGCGTCGCCAACGTTTTAGTACCTTACCCCAAACATCCATATTACAATTGCGGGATATCGCCCTCTATCCTCAAGAGTGCCGCGTTAAAGTGCGAGGTGAGGAAATCAACCTCTCTCCAAAAGAATTCCGGCTTTTGGAATTATTTATGAGTTATCCTCGTCGAGTGTGGTCTCGTGAACAATTAATCGATCAGGTATGGGGCGCTGATTTTTTAGGTGACACTAAAACTGTAGACGTTCACATTCGCTGGTTGCGGGAAAAATTAGAGAAAGATCCCAGTCAACCGGAATATTTAATTACAGTTCGTGGTTTTGGTTATCGATTTGGATAATGTTGTTAGTTGTTTGTTTTTTGTTGTTTGCCATGGGTTGTCAGGAGTCAGTTTTCAGGACTTACTAACAACCAATAACCAATAACCAATAACCAACAACCAACAACCAACAACGGACAATAGACAAATGGCCCTTCTGGCATTTATATTAGGTCTGGCTTTGGGTGCTGGGTTTTGTTTGTGGCGGCAACAGCGACACCAACAGCAGCTACAGCAGATCTTTGAGTTATTGCCCTTGGATGCGACGAGTGACTCATTTTCCGTAGTTTCTCGCGTGCGACGAGCGATCGCCCTGGCTAATCAAGACCGTGCTGTGCTAGAAGAAAAACTAAACACCACACAACAGCTACTTGAGGTAGCGCCTGTGGGGTATTTGCAGGTGGATGAAGACAACCAGTTACTTTGGTGCAATCAACAGGCGCGTCAGTTATTACAAATTGACCGCTGGCAACCGGGACAAATGCGCTTGCTGCTAGAATTGGTACGTTCCTACGAACTGGATCAGTTAATCGAACAAACCCGTCATCAGCAACAACCTGTTACTCAGGAATGGGTGTTTCATCCGCCTTGTATTGATGGAGAAGCCATGAGTGAGGTGCGATCGCTTACCTTACGAGCCTATAGTTGGCCTTTACTTCAAGGACAAGTTGGTGTATTTTTAGAAAATCGCCAACCCCTGGTCGAACTTTCCCAATCCCGTAACCAGTGGGTTTCTGACTTAGCCCACGAACTCAGAACCCCCCTCACCTCAATCCGATTGGTTGCCGAAACGTTACAAGGACGGATGACACCACCGGAAAGCCGATGGGTAGAACAACTCCTTCAGGAAATTAATCGACTGATTGATCTGGTACAAAATTGGTTAGATTTGAGCCATCTTGAGCAAAACCCTAGTAAAAGCCTCACGTATCAAACGGTAGAATTGCGATCGCTCATTAACTCCGCTTGGCAACGTTTAGAACCTTTAGCTCAACAAAAACAACTCACTCTGGCTTATAAAGGCCCTGATACTCTATCACTCAAAGCCGATGAGTCTCGTTTAACTCAAGTTTTTCTTAATTTATTAGATAATAGTATAAAATACAGCCCCTCTCAATCTGCGATTCGGGTTGAAGTCACCACTCCTGAGACAGCAGATATTGGCAGTGGTAGTTTACAGAAACCCTCTTTTATTCAAATCGATATTATTGATTCTGGATCAGGCTTTTCCGCCTCCGACTTACCTCATGTGTTTGAGCGACTTTACCGAGGGGATGCGTCCCGCTATCGACAAACCCCTACTGAAAGTTTATCAGCTTCTTCACCACGAAGTAGTGGTAGCGGTTTAGGACTCTCAATCGTACAAGAAATTATCCAGGCTCACGGTGGGATTGTCAAAGCCAGAAACCACCCCGAAACTGGAGGTGCGTGGTTGCAAATCCAACTTCCTTATTTGAGAGTGGGGAGTGGGGAGATGGGGAGATAAGCTACCCTTGCCCCTAAATTGCATATTCTTGAGTTAAGAAACTTTCCGGTTAAACCCTCTCTCCATTCTTGACTCAACTTCACGCTAACTTTACATTTATCTGCTATCACTGTAGATATTACTGTGTCCAACGCGTGTTAAAGCATTTGAGGTGAGTCTATCTTCTGCAAACAGCAATTCTGAACGCAGCCACTTTAAGCGATGCCTTACTCGTCTAGAGCAGGATGTATTACGCATGGGGGCTTTAGTGGAAAACTCATTTCGTCTGAGTCATCAGGCGATGTTTTCCCAAAATTTAGAGGCTGCACAAGCCATTACTTCTATTGAAAAACAAATTGACCACTATTACCGCCAAATTGAGTTAGAGTGTGCCACCCTACTCACTCTACAATCACCTGTTGCTCAAGACTTACGGATTGTGAGTGCGTTTATGCAACTGGTGCGGGATTTAGAGCGGATTGGGGATTATGCTGAAGATTTAACCGAGATTGCCTTAAAATTACTAGTCTATCCGCCCCATGCGTGTTTACCGGAAATTGAAGTAATGTCCCATCATGCTCAAGCTATGTTAGCAGCAAGTTTGGAGGCATTAGCGGATTTAGATTCTACCGCTGGACAAGCGGTGAAAGTTCTGGATGATCGAGTTGATGATGCTTATGATCGCCTTTATCAAACTCTGGCGTTTCAGCGAGATATTAAGGGTGTAGTTGAACCTATTCTGCTGTTAGTGTTGGCTATTCGCTATCTGGAACGGATGGCGGATCATGCAACCAATATTGGTCAACGAGTCACTTATATTGTTACAGGTTATCGGTCTTAGTTAGGAGTCATTTCATATCCGGTTGAATAACCCTAAAAAAGAGAGGGAGAGGGAGAGGGGGAGAGAGGAGGAGGGGGAGAAGTTTTATCTTTTGTTGCCAAGTTAACCTTAAGATTATCTAAGCTTTACCCGTTCCTAAACTTACAGCTTTAGCCTTATAGGTTAGTGTCAACTTGTTAGAATTCCTCTAATCAACCCTAATGTAGCTGAACTGGAGGAGATAAACTATGGGTATTAAACGTCGAAATTTCCTCCTATTTCTGGGAACGAGTGCCACAACGATCGCTCTAAAATCCTGTGTTTCCCGTAACAATCAATTATCAGGTTCATTAACTCAAACTAATTCTGAGGCAAGGGGTCTAAGTTTTAAGCCTGTCAGAAGTCCGATGCCTTTGGAAACGGATAATCTATCCTTGACTAAGCAAGTCGAAAATTATAGTCGTTATGAGGTAGTGGATGACCTTGTGCTGCCAGAGGGCTTTACCTACGATATTATTGGTGCTTGGGGTGATAAAATTGGAGACTCTCGCTTTGGCTACAACAACGATTACCTGTCCTTTATCGAAACAGGCAAGGATGAGGGCTTATTAACCATTAACTTTGAATATATTAGTGGTGCTATCTGGATGCAGACTTATTCAAAGGTAATCGGTAAATCCCTGCCCTTTGAAGACCTAAAAGCGGCTATTCCTGATGGTAAAATTAACGCCTTTGTTTTACCAGATGATAATCCCCTCAAAGCTAAAATTCGAGAAATTTCTCAGGAAGGGTTAGTGGATTTGGGATTAGGAATAATTTCGATTCGCAAAACAGTAGATGGGAAATGGACGCGAACAAATTCTAAGACTGATCGTCGAATTACGGGTATCTCTGGCTTAGAGGATAATCGCTATCTTAAAGCAACGGGACCAGCGGTTACTATTTTTCGCAAGCAGAAGGGGCAAGGATATATTGATCAATTAGGCGATCGCATTATTGGAACGTTTCAAAATTGTGCCGGGGGAAGCAGTCCTTGGGGTACAGTTTTTAGTGCAGAAGAAAATTTTCAAGACCAAGTTCCTGAACCTGTTTATGCGGATGGTACTTCATTTGAGCCTGAAATTACTCCTTTTATAATCAACGATAAAAATATTGGCGGATTTGGTAATGTTTTCGGTTTAGCCGGGAATAAGTACGGTTGGATGGTGGAAATTGATCCCGCTAATCCCAATGACTACGGGACTAAGCATACTTGGTTGGGACGATTTCGTCATGAGGCGGTGGCGTTTAAGGTCGTGAAAGGGAAACCCCTTGCGGTATATTCGGGATGCGATCGCCGAGGGGGTCATATTTATAAGTTTGTCAGCAAAGGCACTGTCAATGATCCCAAAGATAAAATAAACTCTCGTCTAATGTTAGAGGGGATGCTCTATACTGCTAACTTTCAACCTGATGGCACAGGACGCTGGATTGCTTTGGAACCCAAAACCCCAGTAAATCCAGTCATGCCCAGTACAGTTGAAGGCAACGTGGTTATGTTACCGAAGCGTCCAGAAGGGGGTATCTTTGAGGTCAAAACCGATGCAGAAGCGATGACGTTCAAGCAGCAGTTTGCCACACTCGACAACCTTTACCAAGGCAACCCGACGGAAAAGCAAGGGGCAATACTCATTGATGCTCATTATGCAGGGAATGCAGTCGGTGCTACCCCAACAGCGCGTCCGGAAGATACAGCGATCGCCGCTGATGGTTCCCTATTCATTGCCTTTACCTCCGGGAGTCCGGGGAGTGATGGGGGACCCGATAAACAAATCTTTCAAGGCTCAAAGGGGGAAAGTCCGTGGGAGCATGGTTGGATTGTGCGTTTGATTGAGGATGATGACAACCCAGCGGCGATGACATTCCGGTGGGAATCCTTCGCTATGGGGGGTGAACCCGCAGAGGGTGGGGCGGGGTTCTCAAATCCCGATAATCTGGAATTTGACAGTAAGGGTAATCTGTGGATGGTGACAGATATGTCTACGGGCAAACACAACCAAGCCGTTACTCGTCGGGTTGATCCACTGGGAAAATCCTTGGATCAAACAGATATTCAGGGAATTTTTGGCAATAATTCAATGTGGTTTATCCCCACTTCTGGAGCAAATGCTGGCAATAGTTACCTATTCAGTATTGGACCAATGGAGTGTGAACTGACAGGACCATTTTTCACTGGGGATCAGCAAACATTGTTCCTGGCTATACAACACCCAGGAGAACAAAATGGAGCGCGTCAGAATACTGCTTCCGAACAGCGAAAGTTTACCATAAAAACGACCGATGGCAAAGAGTTTATCCAAGAGCGCCAGGTTCCGATTGGCTCAAACTGGCCGAGTAAAGGTGTTAACGAACCCCCGAAACCAGCCGTTGTAGCGATTCGGCGATTGGATGGCAAACCGATTAGTACTGCTTAAGTATAAAGGGATTCAAAATTTAAAAGGCAAAGTTTAGTTTTTCTAATGTTTAATTGGAGCATTTGAGAAATTTTTATAAAAAGTGAATGTTTCTACAGACTTCCTAGGCAAAAGATGCTATTAACTTATTAGAGGAGCATTGGATAGTGTTCAGTTAACCTGTCAACACTTGTGTTAATTTAGTCAAGTTTAGTGTTCTGTTTGTAGTTCATCCGGTGTGAGGAGTATTTAACCTTATGTCAACAATTTTGTGGAATGCCTTGAAAATCAGTCCAGCACTGCTGGGGGCTTCTTTGTTAGTAGCCAGTAGCACGTATGCCGCCCAGACGGTTCCGAATCAAGATGCTGCTGTTGAACTCAATACTCAGTTATCTGAAATCTCAGTTGAGGAAGTTGCTACTACCGAAACAACCCCGTCAGTGGTTAGCCCAGCATTGGATATAGCCAGCAACAAGGTAATCGAGTCAACTGAAGCAACCAATGCTCCCCAAGTTTCAGTCGATACCCTAGAACTGTCTCAGCTAGACCCAGCCGCAAGTGATATCCCGACTAATTCCAATAGCGAAATTTTGGATCAAGTCCAAAACTATAGCAATGAAGGCATGGCAGAGTCCCTCGACCAAGTGACGAATATTGGTCAGTTGCGGGATGTCTCTCCTGGAGATTGGGCCTATGAAGCGCTACGTGGCTTAGTTGAGCGCTATGGCTGTATTGCAGGGTATCCTGACGGTACTTACCGAGGCAACCGTGCCATGACTCGCTACGAGTTTGCTGCTGGGTTAAATGCGTGTTTAAATTCGATTGAGCGTTTGATTGGCACTGCCCCCGATAATGGTGAAGATATAGCAACACTACGGCGGCTGATTCAAGAGTTTGAAGCTGAACTGGCAACCTTGGGCGCACGGGTTGATAACCTAGAAGGTCGCGTGGCATTCTTGGAAGACCATCAATTTTCCACCACAACCAAGTTGAAAGGTGAAGTTATTTTTGCTCTAGCTGATACCTTCGGCGATACCATTGGGACTGGCGATGACGAAACCAATACTATCTTTGCTGACCGAGTACGCTTGAGTTTAGATACCAGCTTCACAGGGAAAGACACCCTGCGGACTCGTTTGCAAGCGAGAAATATCACTGAATTTGATGATGTTACGGGTACTAACATGAGTCGCTTGTCTTTTGACGGCGATAACGATAACGACGTTGAAGTCGATAAGCTGTGGTATCGTTTTGCCCTCAGTGACAAACTCAGGGTTCAAATTGATGCTACTGGTTTGGAGTTGTATGAAAGCCTCATCGATACCGTCAACCCTTACTTTGCAAGTAGTGGTAGTGGGTCTATTTCCCGCTTCGGTCGCTTCAACCCCATTTACCGCACTGTTAGTGGTGGTCCTGGGGCAGCTATAACCTATAACTTTAGCAATACGTTGGCTCTGTCCGCAGCTTATACAGCCCGTGACGGTGAAGACCCCGGTTCAGATGCTGGACTCTTCAATGGTACTTATTCTGCCCTGGCTCAGTTAACCTTTAAACCCACCAACGCGATTACATTAGGGTTGACCTATGCTCACTCCTACTACAGCGATACGTTGGGGCGGGTTAACGTCACGGGAAGTACAGGTAGCGATTTTGCTAGTAAGCCGTTTGATGATGCAGATGATGTGGCTACTTCATCGGATTCCTTTGGGGTTCAAGCGAATGCCAATTTTGGTAAATTCTCAGTTGGCGGTTGGGTTGGCTACCAGGATGCTGAAGCTGAATCCGGTGTCCATGAAGGTGAGAGTGCCGATATTTGGAACTGGGCTGTTAACTTAGCATTACCCGACTTGGGTGGCGAAGGGAACTTGTTAGGTTTTGTATTCGGTATGCCGCCAAAAGTTACGGGTAACGATATCGAAGCTCGTGAAGATGATGATACATCCTTCCACATTGAAGGGCTATATCGCTACAAGCTGAGTGACAATATCGCTATTACTCCTGGTGTGATTGTGATTTTGAACCCAGAACATAATGATGACAATGACACCATTTGGGTAGGAACTCTCAGAACAACCTTTTCGTTCTAATTAGTTTCTTGCTTAAAAGATAGACATTAGGTGTTAGGTATTAACAAGTTTCACGAATACCTAACACCTTTTTTTATTTATAGCGGTTCTCATACTCATG
>DNGI01000423.1:16368-16585 GCA_003486645.1 Cyanobacteria bacterium UBA11370
GGAAGAAAATTAAGTGTACCTCATACCATTTCACTTTAATCGTGATACATATACCTTGGCTCAGGCAATAGCCACAAACTTTTTATTTGTATCAGGCTTTTTGTGAAATGGTATCGCCCATGTGAGAAATGGTATATTTCGATGGGTAATTACCTAGGGTGTTGTGCAGTTAAATTTCATATTAATACCAAATTCGGTTTAAAAATCCCTTTTTACA
>DNGI01000423.1:16839-17048 GCA_003486645.1 Cyanobacteria bacterium UBA11370
CGTCTCTACAAGGTTTTGGCAATTGTGATTAAAGGGGGGTATATTAACCGGATACAGGTAGCCTATTCTTCATCTTCCTCCCCACCCTCATCCAAATTCTGCCTTAACCCCCCAGGTAAAGCCGCAATAATGGCATCCAGAACCCTGGCAACTGGAATAACTTCCAAACCCATATCAGGTAAAACTTGACCTTTAGGAATAATTGCCCG
>DNGI01000423.1:17280-19608 GCA_003486645.1 Cyanobacteria bacterium UBA11370
AACTTCGCCGCTTCTTTTAACCGTAATTCCATCTGAGAAACGAGTCGTACTTGTCCCCCCAAACCCACTTCTCCAATCATGACAGTACGCGGGTCAACAATGCGATCGCGGAAACTGGCAACTACCGCAATGGCTATTCCCAAATCAGCCGCAGGTTCCTCCACGCCCAAACCTCCAGCGGTGGCAACATAGGCATCCAATTTAGATAAAGGAATCCCAACTCGCTTTTCTAATACCGCCAGAATTTGTTGTAAACGATTATAATCAACCCCTGTCGTTGACCGTCGAGGCGCACCATAACTAGCCGGAGAAACCAGGGCTTGTAATTCTACCAAAATCGGACGAGTGCCCTCACAAGCGACTACAGTAGCCGTTCCGGGACTCATTTCATCCCGGTTGCCTAAAAATAACTCCGAAGGATTTGTGACTTCCTGCAACCCTTTATCGACCATTTCAAAAATACCGATTTCGTGAGTCGCACCAAAGCGATTTTTCACTGATCGTAGTAATCGATGGGAAGCAAAGCGATCGCCTTCAAAATACAACACCGTATCCACCAAATGTTCCAACACTCGTGGCCCTGCGATCGCGCCTTCTTTGGTAACATGACCTACAATTAATAATGTAATATTTGCCCGTTTTGCGACTTGCATCAAGGCAGAGGTACATTCCCTAACTTGAGCCACTGACCCTGGAGCTGAAGTCAAAGCCGCAAAGTAAAGCGTCTGAATACTATCAATCACCGCTACTTGGGGTTTAAGAGACTCCAACTCTCGCAGAATTTCTTCTAAATCCGTTTCTGCCAACACATACAGATTTGGCTCATTAGGCAGGCTTTGAACCCGATCCGACGATTTCGAGTCTGAGGATTTCGTGCGCTTTTTAGCTTTACCATTATTATTGTCTTCACTATCCTCCTGCTGAAGCGATATCTCACAAACCCCTAAACGAGAAGCCCTTAATTTCACCTGTTGTCCGGATTCTTCCGCCGAAACATAGAGGATGCGGTGTACCTGCGCCAGTTGATGGGCAACTTGCAACAGCAGAGTTGATTTACCAATTCCTGGATCGCCACCAATCAATACCAGAGAACCGGGAACAATTCCGCCTCCCAGTACCCGATCCAATTCACTATACCCTGAATCAAATCGCATCTGGACATTTTCAGAAATTTCTGAGAACTTCAGCGACGATCGCGGTTGGGCGGGACTGGTAGTTGGGGGCTGAGGATGGGCGCGAGTATTCGCTTGCCAACCGCCACGCCCCATATTAACAGCAGGAGGTAACACGCTCTCTTCCAACGAGTTATAAGTGCCACAGGACGAACATTTCCCAAACCATTGGGTGTGTTCTGCCCCGCATTCAGTACAAACATATACGGACTTAGATTTCGGCATCCTGATTCAACGTGTTAGAAACTATTAAAAAATTTTTAATACTTAAATAAACGTAAACAAACTAGAATAAAGGGTCACTAAGAAGCTAGAACTCTTAAAAAACCTTCGTACAACGTTATATCTTAGAGATAAGGTACTGATAAATTAACAATTCAGGCGACCTAGTTTCAGGAGTATTAAGTCAATTGGAAACTCATAAAGAAAAAATTCTGGTTGTCGATGATGAAGCGAGTATCCGCCGCATCTTGGAAACTCGTCTGTCCATGATCGGCTACGATGTCGTCACCGCTGCCGATGGAGAAGAAGCCCTCGATACCTTTCGTAATACTGACCCTGACTTAGTTGTGTTAGATGTGATGATGCCAAAGCTGGATGGCTACGGCGTTTGTCAAGAGTTGCGGAAGGAATCCGATATCCCCATTATTATGCTAACTGCCTTGGGTGATGTGGCAGATCGAATTACAGGACTAGAATTAGGCGCAGATGACTATGTTGTCAAGCCCTTTTCTCCTAAAGAGTTAGAAGCCCGGATTCGTTCCGTATTACGACGGGTGGATAAAGTCGGTGCTTCAGGGATTCCCAGTTCTGGGGTGATTCACGTTGGCAGTATTAAAATTGACACGAACAAGCGGCAAGTTTACAAGGGCGATGAACGCATCCGCCTTACGGGTATGGAGTTTAGTCTGTTGGAGTTATTAGTCAGTCGTTCCGGAGAACCGTTCTCCCGTTCTGAGATTTTACAGGAGGTGTGGGGTTACACGCCAGAGCGTCATGTGGATACTCGTGTGGTTGATGTACATATTTCGCGGTTACGGGCAAAGTTGGAGGATGATCCTAGTAATCCCGAATTAATTCTCACCGCACGTGGGACAGGGTATTTATTCCAACGCATTATTGAACCTGGGGAGGAGTAAGTTGGTTGTTGGTTGTT
>DNGI01000423.1:19970-20311 GCA_003486645.1 Cyanobacteria bacterium UBA11370
AACAACAAACAACAAATGACTAATGACCAAAATTATAGGTTGCGGCAGTTACCGTTTTTCGTTGGGGGGTTAGGAGGTGTACTGCTGCTGATTAATCGTTTACTCACGCCTCAGTTAACGGATTCTCAGGCGCGTTCTGATGCGTTAGGGGTCATTTTATGTGCGGTGTTGATTCTAACGGGGTTGTTGTGGCAGCAGGTACAAGCGCGATCGCCGGATGCTGTTGATTTAATCGGGGAGCAGGGGTTTGAATTGTTACCAGAGTTACCGGATGAGGTGAAAACGGAATTAGCTTGGGCATCGCACTTGTTATTGACGAATACAGTAACGCGATCGCTGGT
>DNGI01000423.1:20521-20688 GCA_003486645.1 Cyanobacteria bacterium UBA11370
ACAGTAACGCGATCGCTGGTGGTTTTCTATCAAGGGAAAGTTCTATTACGTCGCGGGATTTTGGGTATCAATCCAGAGGTGAAGCCAGGATTAATTTTAAAGCGGGTTTTGGAGACTCAAAAACCTGTTTACCTCGTTGATCTAAAGCTTTACCCAGGACGGATTGA
>DNGI01000423.1:20914-21193 GCA_003486645.1 Cyanobacteria bacterium UBA11370
AAGCTTTACCCAGGACGGATTGAATTTGACTACTTGCCAGAAAATACTCAAGGTGTGATCTGTCAACCGATTAGTAATCAGGGGGCTTTAATTTTAGGAGCAAATGCTCCCCGCAGTTACACTAAACAAGATGAAATTTGGATTGAGGGAATTGCTGATAAACTGGCACACAACCTAATGAATTATGAATTGTAAAATAGCGCCACAGATCAATTATAAAACTTGTATCTGATGACTGATGAAGAATCAATTTGCCGTAATATCATGTCCGGTTAAATA
>DNGI01000423.1:21447-23017 GCA_003486645.1 Cyanobacteria bacterium UBA11370
AGAGGGGGAGAAATTTTATTAGGAGTGATTAGTCGGACATGATATAATTTATGATTTATCATTGTTTTATTATCGACTGGAGCTTAAATGTCTTTAACTCTTCTCTACTGGATATTAATTGCTGTTATGCTCGTTGGCATTATCGGTGCAGTTGTGCCCGGTATTCCAGGTTCCAGCTTAATTTTAGTAGCCATTTTAATATGGGGATTTATCCAAGGTTTTAGTGCTGTGAGTTGGGCTTTAGGAGTTGCGATTGTAGTATTGCTCATAAGCGTAGGAATTGATTTTTTAGCCACCTATTGGGGAGCAAAACAGGCAGGCGCTAGTAAGTGGGGACAGATTGGTGCGATCATCGGTTTAGTCTTGGGAATTTTGGGTTTATTACCCGCTTTGCCTATAGGTGGACCGTTGCTAGGAATCTTGTTAGGACCGTTTTTGGGAGCATTTATTGGTGAATTTCTCTATCGGCATCAATTAGAGTTACAGGAGAGGGTCAAATTATCATTCAAAGCAAGTTTGGGAATTATTATTGGTTCGGCGATCGGCAATTTAATTCAAGGATTTTTAGCGATTACGACTGTTATTGTATTTGTGATTACAACTTGGCCTCCAGGTGCTGCGAGTTAGGAATAAGGAATAATAAAAATTAAATACTAATGTCGCGTGTATGTGATATTTACTCCCAGCCCTAACCTGAAAACCTGGATTATTTGTTTATAAATACAGGCTTTCAGGCTAGGACTGAGAATGTGAGAATGGTGCAAGATGTTAGTTAAGCTTCATTAGAAACTTCTTTAACTAACTTTGAACTCCAAGGACACCAATAGTTACCTGGTAAAAATGCGCCACCTACTTCATCTAGATGGTCATTGACATAAGAAGCTGTAGCATCACAAACTTCTATTGCGAAGGCAAAGAACCCGATACTTGATGGGTCTAGTTGGTAATCCCATTTTGAATTATAGGGTGCTGGAGATTTTATGATTCTTCCCATTACATGGGTTTTATCGTTTTGTTTTCCGCTGAGTATATCCCTTGCCTCTTGAATTTTATTTGGGTCGGTGAGTTTTATAGTAAAATCTTCATTCTCATAAGGTGAGCTTTGAAAAACAAAATAAGCTTCTGTATCAGTAGCAGCAATTGCCGGAGATGACAGGAGCATCATGCTACCTGCAACTAGTACTAAAAGTACTAGCATCAGTCGTCGTGTGATTCCAAGGATACCTTTCATCGTTTTCGCAACGTAAGTGTAAACACGTAAAATAAGTTAACACGAAGGGAAAATGGATGCCATGAAAATTAAGACAGTTAAGACACTTAACACTGTGAAAGAATATTTATCAATATGAAACAAGAGAGGCGATCGCTCCACTGATTCCAGCTACGATTATGAGTCGGTTTACTTTGTCATCTACCTTTAGTTATAGTTTTTGAAAGGGAGTTTCGATTTAGATAGAGATAAGGATGGTGAAGCCTGCGATGCTGGTCTTAGATAAGTCTGCAACACAATTAAGCCAGAAATAGCTTAAATGTTTGGTTCTGATAGTAATAGTAAATTGAGAGACGAACT
>DNGI01000396.1 GCA_003486645.1 Cyanobacteria bacterium UBA11370
CCGCTTTTTCAAATAACCAACAACCAACAACCAACAACCAACAACCAACAACCAACAACCAACAACCAACAACCAACAACCAACAACCAACAATCAACAACCAATAACCAACAACCAACAACCAACAACCAACAACCAACAACCCCTGTTTACTCACATCGATCATGTGGTTCTGAATGTAGCTGCTGGCGATCTGGTACGGGCAGTACAGTGGTATAAAAATGTTTTAGGATTTCAGCCGCAGGAGCAATTTACGATTCAGACTGAGAACTCTGGCTTATGCTCCCAGGTCATGGTTCATCCTGTTAGTGGAGTGCAATTTCCCATTAATGAACCCACGTCACCAAATTCTCAAATTCAAGAATTTCTCAATGTGAATGGCGGGGCAGGAATCCAGCATATTGCTTTAGCAACGGATAATATTGTGGATGCGATCGCCCAACTTCGCACCTGGGGTGTCTCATTCCTAGACGTTCCCCCCAGCTATTACACTCAACTCCAACAACGCTACCCCAACATCGATCTATCTCTCACCGAATGGCAAGAAATAGCCAGCCAAAAAATTTTAGTCGATTGGCAGGAAAATTCACCCCATGCCTTATTACTTCAGACGTTCACTCAACCCATCTTTAAACAGCCTACGTTCTTCTTTGAGGTGATTGAGCGTCGCCTACAAGCTCAAGGCTTTGGGGAAGGGAATTTCCGGGCTTTATTTGAAGCCATTGAACGGGAGCAATTAAAACGAGGGAGTTTGCAAATTCATCAAGGCTAGATCCCTAGAGCAAAATAAGCTGATGTACATTTAAGTTGCATTCTACGGACGGGCTTGTCTGCCCATCCCACAAGTTGCCGAAATCCCGTAGAGACGTTGCATTGCAACGTCTCTACCATTGGGTCTAAAAAGGGTTTGATTAAGGGGATTTAGTATCACCTGATCTTTCAACGCAAAAAAGTACTAATCAACCACAGCAGTAAAAAAGTCACCAATGTAGCCAATTTCTCACTGGTTAAACCGATGCTAGTAATTTGAGCCAGAAATAGACCTGAGAGTGCAGTCCCCAATCCCACACCAACTAGCAGACCGATTAGGGTTAGCAATATAGCACGACCAAATTGCTGTTCTTTGCGATTGAGAAGGTAAATAGCCGATCCAAAACCCAGTGCTACCGCCAACGGCAGAATTGATTCCTCTGGATACAAAACGGTCAGACCACTCAATCCCAAAAACACACCCGCAGGCCAGATCATATCCTGGGAGGTGGGTGTATCCAACAACCGTTGTAACCAAGCTGGAGAGCGACTGGCAGAGGGTTGGGGAAAATTTACAGGAGTTTGAGGTAATCTCTCCGGAAAACGAATGCGTTCCGGTACCTTAATTTTTCCCTCTTGCCGCATTCTCAGGCGATCCATAATAATCGCATCATAGGCAGCCTCTACTGTCTCTACCAGCTTTGGGTCGCCCCGATACTGCTGTACCAAGCGCCCTTTGGCATCCTGAATTTCATCAAAAGAAGCGTCTTCTGTGACCCCAAGCTTCTCGTAGGGATTTTGATCGCTCATTCAAAACCTCCCGGACTTCCCTTCTTTTCACTAGTATGACAGCGACTTTACACTGGTTATTAGGTTAGGCACTGATGACGCTAAATGCTGCTGTTGCTAGCGACAGTTTACAGGTTAGTCGTTATCGAGTGTCATACTCACTCACCTGCAAGCTAGTGTAGCTTGTTCCTTGAACAGAAGTACTCTCTCAGAGGAGTTCTTTTCCGTTGAGGAGAAAAATTTCCTGGAGTGACCAAAGCGGTTATACTCTTGGACAATTTCTCCACGTACCTGCTTGGGAATGATGCCAATCGCTATTGGCATCCCTTAGTTCTGCGAGGATAATTGACTTAAATGCGGAATACACGATTTGTGCTGAAATTTCTATGTCTTGGTTCCCGATCCGGTTATCTGTGGAAAGTATTGATTAAAATGCCTAGTACACCATTGGTGTAACCAACCGTGCATCTTGTCTCGTCTTGATCCCTGATTCAGTTCTCCGTGGAAATTTATGACCATGGCCTTTGCCAAAATTCTTGTCGTGGATGATGACCCGGCAATCCGGAATTTAATTATTCGTTTTTTAAGCCAGAAGAACTATCAAATGGAGTCAGCTCATGATGGTAAGACGGCTTTGGCACTGTTTGAGCAATTTAATCCAGATCTGGTGATTCTGGATGTGAATTTGCCTGATGCGATCGGCTACAACCTGTGCCAGGAAATGCAACGCCGCACTGATGTCTTTGTCCTGTTTCTCACGAGTCGGGGAGACGCGGAAGACAAAGATAAAGGGTTTAAACTCGGTGGCGATGATTACCTCACCAAACCCTTTGATTTGCAGGAACTCGAAAACCGAGTAGGGGCGATTTTAAGGCGCAAGCGGGAAGTTACACCAACGGAACAACAGCGCCTCGTCTTCAACAATTTGGTTATCGATCCGGCGCGTCGGGAAGTGACTCTCCATGACGAACTTGTACCCTTAACTGCCCTGGAATTCGATCTGCTTCATTTTTTAGCTTGTCATCCCGGTCAGGTACTACGACGTTCTGAGCTAATTCAGGAAGTCTGGGAATATGACTATGTGGGAGATCAGCGAGTCGTTGATGTTCATATCGGTCAAATTCGGAAGAAAATTGAAATTGATGCCAGCGATCCGAAATTAATCCAGACCATTCGTGGGGTTGGTTATAAGTTTGAGGCTCCTTCCATCCCACAGAATGGAAAACCGACAGCCTGAAATTATTAACTTTCTTGAGAGGAAGTAGCCGCGTGACTAGTAGAATCAGCTCTAGCTGTCTCTTGAGTGGCAACTTCCTTCGATTCAGGTAAGCTTGGAGTCTTGATCGCTTGCTCTATCTGTTCAGCTTCCCGTTTAAACTCGGTTTCAAATTCTTTCGATGCGTCTTGAAAGCCGCGCATGGCTTTTCCCAGACTGCGACCAATTTCCGGTAACTTCTTTGGTCCAAATACTAATAGGGCGATAACCAAAATTACTGCCATCTCCGGTAGACCAATCCCAAAAACATTCACCTCATGACCTCCTGGAATTTACTGTGTTGCTACTCTCAGTCCTTTGATTGTATCGTTTCAGGTGAGAATCCCTTTTTCCCTTTGAGTAAAAAAATACCCTATAGCCTCTGATCGGGTGTCCGGTTGAATCACCTTAACAAAGATTGAGGGGGTGAGGGGGTGAGAGGGTGAGGGGGTGAGGGGGTGAGGAAGAAATTTGATTAGGGGTGTATTGCTGGACATGGTATGACTTACTCCTAATCTAAGGAAATTTACCCCCAGAATCTGAGTTCCGGAGGTAAATTGGATTTTGTATAGTTTTTGAAGTACAGCCCACTACTGGCCTAGGGTTCGCCAATCAACTTTAATCCCCTCAATGAGTAATGAGGAGTTGTAAAGTTGCAAAATAATCAGTAAGAAGACGAAAAATAGCAGCATGAAGACTGCCATTAGGGGTGTAGTTCCCCAACCCGGAGCCACTTTACCATATTCAGAGTTTAGAGGCTTGAGAACATCTCCTAGCCACGTCCGTTGTGCCATGAGTCACCTATAATGAATTGCGATCAAGTTTTGTAACGTTCTGTAATATTATAGAGGAATAGGACTCATAATTTTTATCATCATGGAACCTGCAATAGTTCTTAGCATTTCTATCGGAGCGATAGTTATCGCTATCACCGCTTTCTCTATCTATACCTCCTTTGGCCCTCCTTCTGCGGAATTGAGTGACCCGTTTGAGGATCATGAAGATTAGCGATCGCCTTGAGTTAACTCGATACCAGTCCCTGCCCTAACCCTTAAGGACAAAGCAGGGGCTTCTTTATGGGCGCTAAACCGCTAAACTCGGAAAGTCCCAACTCCTGTTAAACTGGAGACGTAAACTGAGCTACCCCCTTTAGAAGTCAGCTACGATTAAATTCCTGATCATTTTTTACTTTCAAGTTATAACTAACCTTTATGCTGCACAAGCGTTATCATCAGTTTGATTCCAGCCAGATTATGCTTCGCGCTGAGGAACTCGTCACCGCAGCTTCTAATCGCTATCGGATTACGGTACAAGTGGCAAATCGTGCCAAGCGCCGTCGCTATGAGGATTTTGAAAATATGGACGATCCGATGATGAAACCTGTACTGCGGGCGATTATCGAGATGTCTGATGAACTGACACAACCGGAAATTATTGGGGACTAGAGTCTGGAATTATCGTGATTGATTAGGAAAATATTTAGGGAGAGGGGGAGAGGGGGGATTTTGATATTAAGAGAAATGTTACTCACTTAAGCTTCAAACGATAGCTGAAAGTCTTGAAAACTCCTAGGGTGGGCACTGCCCACCATCCTTAAGTCAGTGCCATTCATCAGAAAAATGGGTAGAAACCCCGTTCTTCAAGGACGGCTTTATAGGGAATGTGGTAGAATGTGAGGTATGACTCAACGCGCTTACCAATACCGATTTTACCCAACACCGGAGCAAGA
>DNGI01000475.1:0-319 GCA_003486645.1 Cyanobacteria bacterium UBA11370
CAAATACGGGATGCTCCCGATTATACCTGGGTTTCCATGTTTCTATCTGTTGCTTAATTTTGGAGAATTGGTATTAGCATGGAAGAATTGAAGTTTAGGAGAGAAAGAAAACTGATCAGGAGCAACCAAACATTTGTTCTTTATTCATTCTGACGTTGTTAACTTTAGAATCTCTGAATTCTTCAACTTGGGAATCCATTTTTTGATTAGTTTGCCGCAGGGGAATTTGAATTACAAACTCCGTTCCTTGCCCTAATTCACTTTGGCAGTATAGCTGACCGCTGTGTTTTTCGACCACAATTTGATAGCTAATAGACAA
>DNGI01000475.1:626-774 GCA_003486645.1 Cyanobacteria bacterium UBA11370
ACCGTTGTCAGCAATTCGGATCATAACTTGGTTCGAGTTGAGTATCTCAGTGCGAATCCGAATTTGCCTATTTTTATTTACCAATGATGAATTATTACTCGTTGATGACTCTTCGATCGCATCAATCGCATTAACGAACAAATTCATA
>DNGI01000475.1:994-8866 GCA_003486645.1 Cyanobacteria bacterium UBA11370
TTCATAAATACCTGATTGAGTTGTCCAGCATAACACTCGATAGCGGGTAAGTTTCCGTATTCTTTAATCACCTGAATTCCAGGATTTTTTCCTTGAGCCTTGAGGCGGTTTTGTAATAGGGTTAATGTACTATCGATCCCCTCGTGAATATCGACAGCTTTCAGGTCAGATTGAGCAAGGCGGGAGAAATTGCGTAGGGAACTAACAATCGCACAAATTCGCTCTGCGCCAATCTTCATGGAAGCGAGTAGTTTAGGTAAGTCTGTGATCAGAAAATCTAGTTCGATCGCCTCAATTTTCGACTGAATTTCGGGTTGAGGATTAGGGTAGTGATGTTGATAAATTTGGAGTAAACTTAATAAGTCTTGGGCGTATTCACTCGCATGGGCTAAATTGCCATAAATAAAGTTTACAGGGTTATTGATTTCGTGAGCTACTCCAGCAACTAATTGTCCCAAGCTGGACATTTTTTCACTTTGGACTAATTGAGCTTGGGCTTTTTGAAGGGTTTGCAATGTTTGTTCGAGTTGGTGGGCTTGGGTAAGGGCTTTGGCTGTAGCTGTGCGGCTTTGTTCGTAGAGTTCGGCTTGTTGAATGGCGATCGCAATTTGGTTAGCAATTGAGCAAATAAATTCTACCTCAAAGTCTGACCAATGGTAGGGACGAGTGTTTTTCACCAAACTCAGACTTCCCCAAACTAAGGAGTTAATGTGTAGGGGAACCAGTAACCAAGCACCTGGAAAGGTTTGAGCAAAGTCTTTATTAATCGGATCTTCACAACTTTCAGCATCGTGAATCTTGACAATTTCTAATTTCTTGATTTGTTGGGCAATGGGATTATTTTCATCGGGAATTTTTAGACCAAGGGTTGGTGGCAAGTCGGGGGATTTACGATATTCAGAGACGTTTAACCACAGCTTTTGTTCAGGTAAATAGTGTACGATTTGAACGTGATCGATATCCAGGAGTTTACCAATTTCACAAACAGCAGTAGAAAAAATTGTATTTAAGTTTAGCGAACTGCGGATAGCTTGGCTAACCTGATTGAGGGCTTGTTCTCGGAGTAGGAGGGATTTGGCTTTTTCATAGAGTTGGCTTTGTTGAATGGCAATTTCAACCTGAGAGGATAATGAAGAGAGCATTTCAATTTCAAAGTCTTGCCATTGTCTGGGTGCAGAACAATGATGAGCAATCAGCATTCCCCATAACTGTTCTCCTTTAAAAATAGGTACAACTAATTTGGCTCTGACCTGAAACGTTTCGAGTAAATTGATATGACAGGGCGTTAAATTTGCGGTATAGATATCTTCTATCGCCTTAACTTGACCTTGGGGATAAGGCAAGATGTAAGATTCTTTAAAACAAGGATCGTGGAGATGAGTTTGCAATATAGAACACCAACGTTCATCGACTGATTCTACCACAACCGTACCACTCCAGTCCGGTTCAAAACGAAAAATAACAACCCGGTCAGTTTGCAAAACCTGTCGAATTTGGGCAACTGTTTCTGTGAGAATATTTTCCAGTTTGAGAGATTGACGAATGCGTTGGGCGATCGCGCCGACTAACTGTTCTCTCAACAATTTCTGTCGCAATCGTTCTTCAGCTTGCTTGCGAGGGGTAATATCTTTAGCAACACCAATCATGCGTATCGGTTTGCCTGTTTCGTCACGGTAAACTTGCCCCTTTGTCCCAACCCAATGCAACGTCTCATCCGGCAAAATTATGCGAAATTCAATTCCATAATCTGCCCCTTCTTCAACTGCACGAGTTAATGCCTCTTTCACATACTCCCGATCTTCAGGATACACGGAATTAAGAAAGGCTTCATAGTTAGGATGATAAGTACCCCTTGGTAGACCAAAAACTGGTCCCAATTCATCAGAATAGACGACCTCATTCGTCCTAATATTCCAATCCCAAGTGCCCATTTGAGCAGCTTCTAGAGCTAATTTTAATCGTGAGGCGCTCTCTTGCAATGCAGCTTCTGCTTGGTGGCGTTCCATTTCCGCTTGATGAGCAGTAATAAAACTACCAATAGTTTGAGCCATCAATTCAATAATTTCTCGTTCATCGGCTTCAAAATCTGAGGGTTTGGCTTGAGTGGACGAAAAATTTAACGTTCCATAAATTTGTTGATTAACAATAATGGGAGTACCAATATACGCTTTCAATTTTAACGTTTGATAAACGGAATGACCTCTCTTGGATTCGATAGCACCTACATGATTGTAGGTAATTGTCTTTCGGTGTTCAATGACGGCGGCACAGTAGGTATCCTTTAATTCAAATTCTAATCCAGGTACTAATACATCAAAATCTGACTGTACAGAACGGATACTATAACATTGCCCCTTAATTTCACTGACAATCCCAATGGGAAGTTTTAAAATTTCACATCCAGTTT
The DNA here is from genome assembly GCA_003486645.1 of Cyanobacteria bacterium UBA11370. Taxonomy (GTDB): domain Bacteria; phylum Cyanobacteriota; class Cyanobacteriia; order Cyanobacteriales; family Coleofasciculaceae; genus UBA11370. Next base: position 3,402 of record DNGI01000475.1, read on the forward strand.
TGAGATATTCAGAAAATAGCTCTTCAAAGTTATTGTATTTGGCTGTATTGAGCCGATGTAGCTGTTTGAGATTTAAACTAAAATTGGCTAATGCTAGGGATTGATGAAATAATTCTGCTTCTGCCTGTAGGCGTTCAGTAATGTCACGAGAGAAAGCAAAATTATATTCTTCCCCCTCAAATTCTAGATAGTTGAATGTAATTTCAATGGGAATAATCTTGCCATCTTTACAGCGGTATCGAGAAAGCAATGTTAACGTTTTTTGTTGTTTTATAATAGGCCAATGTTCAACCCAAGTGTCGGTAGAAAAATCCGGTGCAATCTCATAAAAATACATGGAGTGCAAGGCATCACGAGAGTATCCCAAACTCTGACAAGCTGCCTCGTTTACCCCTAAGATATTTCCCGCTTTATTGAGCCAAACAGCAGGCATGGCAAAACACTCAAAGGAGAAATTTGCTAGGTTAAGCGCGTGTTCTATTCGCTTGCGTTCGGTGATATCTTCACAAATATAGAGATGTCCTAAATAGCGATCGCACTCGTCTCGAATGGGTGTAAAAAAGTACCGGATTGTGCGCCCATCAGTACAAGGTATTTCTTCCTCAATGACGGCTCTATTTTGCTCATCTTGCCACGGTTTAAATAACTCAGGCAACACCGTAACTTTGGTGATAAGAGGTAAGCAATGAGGAATAATATCATTGTTCTTAAGTTCACCTCGTTGCATTCGTTCTTCTAAAGATTCAATCCCCCAAATTTCACAAAAACGATGATTGAAGTAGAGAATTGTATCCGTGGAATTTTCTACAACGTAAAACGCTAATGGTGAAGCACCCGTCATCGATCTGAGTAACGCTTCTTGCCAACGCCGCTCCTGCAATGCCTGTTCTAATTTTTCCTTAGCTTGCTCAAAGGTAAATTGAAATTGCATCTCACGTTTTTGCAGGGTTTCTTCTGTCTCTTTTTGGACAGTAATATCTTCAAAAACTAAATTAATAATTGGATCAGATTCAGTTTCATTCACCATGCGAGCGCTAGCTCTGATCCACTTAATATCTCCATTTTTGCGAATAATTTGGGCTTCCCATTGAGTAATTTGAGTTGGCTGCTGTTGAACTTCAGTCAACTTGATTTGACAATTGATTTTATCGTCCCAATAGAAAATTTGGCTGACTGGCTGGTGGACTAACTCAAGAGCGTCATAACCTAAATAGGCAATACCGAACTGGCTAACCACAAGTACTACACCCGTCGAGTTGAGTGCGAAACAAATGCAGGGAAGACTTTCATAAAACATCTTCAACCCGTCTAATTCAGTCCTACTTTTGTAGAGGGATTCAGCTTGCTTAGGTTGGGACTGTGTTCTATTAGAGTTAATCGGCTGAGACTCCCTCAAGCTAGCTGTTTCTCTATGCGAACTCATGCCAATTGAAATAAATGTTTGCGTTGTATATCGAGTCTACTGACATCATTTTACCTAGTGAGCTATTATGCTCTGAGCAGAGGAAGAAACGATAAAAAATGCCAGATTTCTCCTTGCCTTACACAGATGATGAAGCCAGACACGATCTTATGTTTTAGATCATAACTCTAAGTTTACTGTCCTCTTGTAAAGATTTGAATTGCTAATTTACTTAAATAAACGTTTCTCAACTTGTTCATTTACACATTAATTTAATGGCACTGTTCATTTTTCTGTGGTAATGGTACAGCAATTAAATATCACTGAGCTGGGGATAACATCGGTTATAGCTCCTAAGACGTAGGTTAAGCCATGTTACGTTTATTCAGGTTCCTCTACATCCAAGGAAAGATATAAAGTCAGTCTATTTGAGTGATGAATAAAAATTATCTGAACTGGCAGTAGCGAGGATCAACTATGCAAGTTCAATAGGTTGGTGTAATTTTTGAAGTCTTGAATTCTCACATAACCGTTCAAGGCACTGGGCAATCCTGCTCATCACGCAGCGTAGTTGCTCCTGACTCCTCAATAGTTCCCTCATTCTCCTCTGTACTAACTTTAAAGGTACTTTGAGGACTCAGATTATTGAACAAAAAGCCATTATCACTGTCATTATTGCTCAAATCTAAACAGAGCGTAGATGTAGAGTTATCATTCAGACTTGAACCCGTCTGCGCTGAGAAACCATTCGGGAGGGGAGGGTTACTAGAACCGGGGTTATCTTCTAAGGTGTTGAACCGAACACCTGCGCGGAGTTGAGACTCTTCATCAGCAATGACAAATATTCCAAAACGAGCATTATTCGTGGATACATTTCCTTGGATTAATAATTCAAGAATCGTGTCACCACTTGTTTTGATAGCGATCCCTTCTGAGTCACTCATTGCAATACCATCTGAACCATTATTAGAAATAATATTATTAGTAATTGATGTGGTTGAAGTCTGAGGATTTTGGATTAAAAAGTTAATCCCAATGCCACTATTGCCATTCTCTGCAATGGTATTATCATCAATCGTTAGATCCGTCGTTGAATCACCGGTTACAATGGCTCTGATACCACGACTGCCACTGCGAGAAATAGTGCTGTCAGAGATATTCGTTAGTCCACGAGATTCTCCTTGGAGTAATAGGAAAATTCCATCAGCTATATTTTCAGAAATTGTACTATTGGAGATATTCACTACACTCTGAGACGTTTCTAATGAACGCACAAAAACCCCGTTGCTCTGGTTTTCAGAAATGGTGCTATTAGCAATATTCAACGTCCCCTGTGATTGTCCCGTTAATCCCAGGAAAACTCCGTTGAATTGATTTTCAGAAATAGTGTTATTTTCAACAGTGAAGTTTGAAATTGAATCCTCCAACATTTCTACAGTAATGCCGTTAGCATTATTGTTAGAAATTGTGCCGTTGTTTTTAATCGTGAACTCCCCTTGGGTAGAACCCAACAGCCCTACAGCAATGCCGCTACCCTTATTATCAGAAATTGTGTCATTATCTTGAATACTGAATTCACCTTGGGCAGCCTCGAACAATCCAATAGCAATTCCATCACTGTTATTTTCAGAAATTGTGTTATTGGAGATATCAATTGTTCCTTGGGATTCTCCTTGTTGGAACACTGAAATTCCAGTTAACTGATTTTGGGAAATTGTACTGTTATTAATATTAACGGTTCCTTCACTTTCTTCAAGTAATCCAACAAAAACTCCGGCGGATTGGTTTTCAGAAATCGTATTATCTGTAATATTAGTTGTGCCTTGGGCTGTGCCCTCTAGTGCCATGAAAATTCCGCTGGACTGATTTTCAGAAATTGTATTACTTGAGATAGTTGCTGTTGAACGAGAGTTTTCGCCTGCTCCGATCAAAACTCCATTTAACTGATTTCTAGAAATTGTATTGTCGGAAAGATTGAGCATTGCTCTAACCTTACCCCCTAAGCTCATAAAAATTCCATTTCCTAGATTTTCAGCAATCGTATTGTCAGAAATAGTCGCTAAACCTTGAGCGGTTTCTGAAAGGTTTATACCAATGCCATTATTGTTAGTATTAATAATTTCATTATTGATGATTTTCAAGTCAACTGCACCGACAGAATTTCCCAGAAACAATCCAGGAAAGCCCTCCGTTTTATCAATGATATTATTAGTAATGGTGACTTCTCCAGTTGTATTGAGCAGTGATATTCCATGTTGAGTTGAATTTGTAATTTCGTTATCTCGAATAGTTACAGTGTCAATATCTTTCCCTTCAATACCATTTGTCCCCGCATTAATAATTTCAAATCCCGACAGCGTGGTTCTATTCCCCATCGTCACAGAAGCGGCTGCACCAGGGATGATCGTTGGCAACATTTCACTACCTGATAGTGGCAATTGCACCCTACCTAACTGTACTGTATCGATTTCTTGTATTGGTCCGGTAGATAACACTTGAACTTGATCAGGAATAAGGAAAGGAGGAATACCGGGATTGGTTCCTTTTTGCACGTAAACAATATCATTACCGTCAGATCGAGTTTGATCTAACCCATTTTGTACCAAGTTAAACGGAGATTCAAATGTGCCATTTCCCGTAGTATTCGTATTATCCTCTAGGAGGATATGTTGGAACCGCCACGGTTGTTTTGTTGCTGGATTAAGGGCTAATATTTGGTCTTGTTCACTCTTTTCAATAACTGTAATTGCCCATTGTCGATTAACGGATTCTCCGATACGACTTAACGCTTCTGGTATTTCACCATTGCCACGGGGAGAACTACCAGGAAATGTAATTCCCAAACTAGCAATGACTCTAGTATCAAAAATGCGATCGCTTTGCACTGCCAGATTGAGAGTAATATAATCTGTAGGCAGAAATTCTAGTCTTCCTCGCACACCCACTGCTGTATCTCCGCCTTGAGCAGTAATGTAGTACAATCCTCCATAACCCCGCAGAGAACCTTCCCCTACCGATACCAGTTTGCCACCCAATTCAGTATCAAAAACGGTCGCGGCTGACTCAAATTGGCGCACTCGATCAAGTAACAAAAAATGATTTTGAAAGCGGAAACCATCGGATATATTCTCTCCTGCAACTTGGCGAATTTCCCCCGTGGGGAAATAGGCATTAATTCTCGCATCCCAATTTCCCAAGGTTTCAAACCCTATACCAATCTGATTAAAAGCATTATCATCCGTATCACGGCGATCATAACTGAAATAACCCCCAACAATGCGATTAGAATTGGCATCGTAGTTGCGGTAGCCAACTAAAAGGTTGCCACCCAGGTTAGAATCATTATCTAATAGTAATCGCCCTTCTAAAAAGAGTAAGTCGTTGCCGGGACGTTGATAAAGAGGGAAAAACCCTTCCAAGCGAGTAAACCCTTCAAATCCACCTCCTGATGTGGTGTAACCTACCCCAATACGTGGAGTAATTTTTAAATCAGTAGGCGTTTCTGATGATGAGGATGGTATAATTTCAGGCTGTTCAGTTTGAGCAGCAACGGGAACGCTTGAGGTGGTGGCGATCAGTAAGCATATAAAAGTAAATTTTGTTGCTTTTTTCATAGATTCTTAATAACCAGATGGGATTAAGTTATAACATGATACAGTCGCCTTAGCTCCCCCAATTTTAAGATTCTAGTCGTTAATTTGTAAAGGGTGTTGCAATTATTTAATTGTCCTATTTTGCTAATTTTTTTGTCTACCTACAGGGGAAACTCTTTTAAAGTAGATTACTTGGCGTTACTATCGTTGTTCCGAGGAGCGTTTTGAGTTAGCTTGTTTCTTTGTGTTAAGATTTATTTTCCCAAAATTTAACTCAAGTCTATTCACTAGTAGTAGAATTGGCATAAATCTTCTAAACTTACCAAATTTTACTCAAATCCAAAACAAAACCCGGTAACACAGGATCACCACTAACAGTAGCCGGGTTATCCAAACATTCTAAGCTGTCACGCATTTAAATTGGGTATCAGTAGCGACCAAGATGGTCGCACTACAAGGATTCTGTAATT
>DNGI01000475.1:9092-9358 GCA_003486645.1 Cyanobacteria bacterium UBA11370
GGTTTAAATGACGAACAGCTTACAGAAATTCCAGGGCGATAAATATAAACCCGCCGCTTTTTGCGATCAATCAATAATCCTAAAAGTGCCCCATTATTCATATACTCCTGCATTTTGGTTTTGAGAGGTTTTAATTTATCTGAAGGAGAACGTAATTCCACTACAAAATCAGGACAAATTGGCGCAAATTTTTCCTGTTGTTGAGGAGTTAATCTATTCCACTTTTCTAACTTTACCCAAGCCGCATCAGGAGAACGTTCTGCACC
>DNGI01000023.1:0-4078 GCA_003486645.1 Cyanobacteria bacterium UBA11370
TTGTACAGGACTTACGCAAGTGTCACAATAAAATCAACTTGTAGGGTGCGTCAGACCAAGATATAGAGCGAGATAATCAAGGTTTCCGAGTCTGACGCACCCTACTCTATGTGCCAGTTGTGTAAGTCCTACTACACTCACTCATTGTACCTCTGCCCAAGTTATAGCCGTTCTCAATTTAATGAGGTACGAATTTTAGATTTTAATTTTTAAGTTTTAAGGAGTGGTAAAGCCACTTTTGCTCATGTTATCATCCCTTATCCTTAGAGGTACGAACGATACACTGAACACGACTAATTGCCTGTTCCCGATTCTGCTTTTCCTGTAGTGTATTGGCAACTTTGTAGGCTTGCTCAACTTGCTTGAATTGGGCATATTGGAGAGCGATCGCTTCTAACAAACTACCCCGATCATCCTCTCTCTCAACCTGAGTTAAGCCATCCGCGCCAAAGTACATAAACTCGGATTCTTCACCGAGAATAGTTTGAGCAATCTGAAAGGCTTGGGCAAGAATCGGCAAGGCTTGATCGACTTGTTGCAATTCGCCATAACGTTGGGAAATGGCTAGTAATAATTGAGTTTTATTGTTCGGAACGTTGAGTTGATCCACAACTGGTAATACCAAATCAAAGCGATTTTGTTTGAGCAATCCGGTCGCACTACCTTGTAAACGAGATTCCCGAATTTCTGGATCGTTTGTTCCTTGGGCAATTTGCAAAGCACCAACATATTGCTGCGCTTCGATAAATACCGCAAACGGATTATCAATCGGAGTTGCAATAGATGGATCACTCATATTCACATCCAGTTTAATCACTTGTTCAAGTAACTGGCGCGTGATTTCCGTTTCACCCATCTGGGAATAAACAACAGCAATGGCAGCTAAAGATTGAGGTTTAATGCGATCGCGCTCAAACAAATCTCCCCCCTCCCGTTCAATCTTTTCCTGATAGGCTGTTACTATGGGATCGATAGTTTGTAAGGTTTGGTTGAGGAGTTGGTTTGCCCACTCGGTTGCACCCGATTGATGAGCTTTCAGAGCAATAGTCGCTAGTAATTTAATTCGTAAAACCGGACGATTGTCAAGAGGTAACTGCTGAACCCATTGAACAGCTTGTAAATGTTGACCCTTTTGAGCATAGGCATCTGCCATCTTAACAACCCGCCAATCTTGAAGACCAAAACCATAATCAATGGCTGAAATTTTGCTCCATTCCTGACGAATCCATTCAAACTGTTGAGTCTCGATCGCCATATCGAGTAATCCCCCCAGGTAAAGTCTTTGTTCCCAATCATTCGGAGTGGTAAGAATTGTGCTTAACTGGTTCGAGAACCATTGTTCCACCTGCTTAGTTTGTCCGGCTTTTCTGTAGGCAATCATCACTGCCTTTAAAGCCTCTTGTTTAGAATTATTTAAACCCGACTCCGCCAGTCTCAAGGCTTCATTGGGTTGTCCGACTTGCAGGTGAGCATCCACTAACCCTTTAACTAAAGCATCTTGCAAAATCGGGTCGCGTGTCACGTCTGGTGATTGAGTTAGTTGCACGGCTTGACCTAAGAGTTGAGCCGCTTTGTCAAATTTCCCCATTTGATGGTATGCTACGGCTAGTTTGGCCAATGCCGACACTTGTTGGGAAGGAGAGGCGATCGCAAGGGTTAATTGCTCTGCCATCTCTAGGTTTTGGGCATTAATATACGCTTCTACTATTCCCCGTTGAGCCACGGATTGAGCATCTGAGTTTTGCGGTAATTGAGTTGTAATTTCTTGAGCTTTGGCGTAATCTCCAACTTGAGCGTAGGTGGCTGCCATCCGTTCCCAAATAATTAATTTCAGCGGTTCGGAAGTATTAGCGGGAATCTGGGGTATGACTTGCTCAATTTGAGCGAGGATTGAGAGTGTAGGTTGGGGTTGGGAGATGGCGGCATAGCCTTCTGCGATATCTAGTAATCCATTCGCTCTAAAAATTGCGCCTTGAATCGAATCAGCCGCAACACGCGCCTGCTCAAGGACTCGGATTGCGGATTGAGATTGCCCTAGGGTAGCATATTGACGAGCGATCGCTGCTAAGGAACGGGTTTTGATAGAACTGGTTTCTGGGGTGAGGCGATGGGTGAGTTGTAAGAACTGATCTAAAACGGACTGAATCTGTGGCGATTGATTCTGCACATCAACATACTGCATCAGTCGTTGAAACCGGGTGGTGGGATATCCTTCGTTGGTATCTAAAAGCCATTCTGGCAATACGCTAGCGGGAAACTGAGTATTTTTTAACTGAAGGGCGAGGGGTAATGCGTTTTGTAAGGAACGAATAGCACTTTCCTCATTTTTATTTTCTATACTACTGCGGGCTTCTTCTAAATGTAAGATGGCGCGGCTTTGCAGTGATTCTTCGGGATTGCAAGTGTCAGTAACAATTGGTTCCTGAGCTAGCGCTTGGTAAACTGGGCAGATAGTCGTCTCGAAGACTGCGATCGCTAGAACACTCAGTAAGAGATACCCTGAAGTCCTATAAACCATGCTACACCATTCCTTTTAGAGACACAAGAGGTAGACTCAGTTTGCGATGCTCAAGGTTCCAGTCTTAGCTATGCAATTTCAATATGGAATAGCTGATTATGCTGCTAATGAGAACCCAAATTCAACAAACGGGTTGCTATTAACTGCTAATGAGAACCCAAATTCAACAAACGGGTTGCTATTAACTGGCAATGGGAACCCAAATTCAACGAACGGGTTCTCATTTATAAGTAATGCCTTTATCTTTCATTGAAACAAGAAAGCGTTTCTTATAAATTTAAACCCAAATTCAACGAATGGGTTCCCATTTATAACGAATAGGAACCCATTCATAAGTAATGCTTTCATTTTTTATTGAAACGAGAAAGCGTTTCTTATAAATTTAAACCCAAAATCAAGGAATGCGTACCCGTTCGTGATCATTAAGTTCACTTTCGTTTGGCACACGAACGCGTTGTCAGCTCATCGGCATTTAAACTACGTATTTATATCCCTACTTTTTGTACGTTGTCCGTCGCTACTGATGAGTGGTGTTTTACAAATCATTTAGACTGACTATATGATGATTAATACATATTAATCAAAACGAGACTAAATTCACGCTAACTCTTGCTCTTGCAAAAGCGCATTAACCCACTTTGCATCTGCTTCTGATAGTACTGGGATAGGTTCCTGAGTGTAATCGATAACTAAATCATACCCAGCCCGATCATACACACCCTTTAAAATTCCCTGTAAATCCACTAAGGGTTCTACATCTCCCTCGCGCAAAGGTAAGGGAAATGAAGGAATTGCATCTTGTAGATTAAAGGCATATAAATCCGCTTCGGGACGGCGATCGCTCTGACTCACTAAAATTCTATAATCACTTTCAATCCCATTACTTAAAATTGGCATTGGTTCCCCGCTACGGAGTAAATCAATTTCGACTAAATGAGTTGAACTTCCCAATATGCGCTGACGTTTAGTTTCATATGCCTTGCGTCCTTCTCCAGAACGTTTATTTACAGGAGAAAGAATTTCAATAACAGTTACTACTTCATTGGTGGCGACTTCTCGCACTTCTAAATAGCCTTGCTTAATTGTTTCAGGCATAGGAACCGTTACGGTTAACGGTTGTGCTGGGGGTGCAGTAACCGCCACATTTGATGGGGTTTGATGGGTTGTACTTTGTTGATGTTTTATGGTCAAATCGGGAATACCCACTAGGAGAGATTTATCTCCAATAGATTCATAAATTCGCACTTCTACCGCCACTCGATATTTTGGACGGAGTTGAGGTGCTAATGAGTCGGTAAGGGCAGCAATTAGTAATAGATGGACTCCTGCCCATAATTCAGGGTGTTCTAAGTAGGGGTTCATTCCTGGAAAGGGTGAAGGCATAAATATAGTTCCCAATTGTTGATTATTTTGCCAATTTTTGTTGTGTTTTTATTTAGCCTTTTTTGAATAACTTTTTATGAATAACTCTAAAGTCGCCGTAAGTGTTGCTCTTGCAAAAGTATATTAGCCCAAGCGCCATCTGCTTCTGATAGTGCTGGGATAGGTTCCTGAGTGTAA
>DNGI01000023.1:4452-7314 GCA_003486645.1 Cyanobacteria bacterium UBA11370
ATCGCTCTGACTCACTAAAATTCGATAATCACTCTCAATCCCATTACTTAAAATTGGCATCGGTTCCCCGCTACGGAGTAAATCAATTTCTACTAAATGAGTTGAACTTCCCAAGATGCGCTGACGTTTAGTTTCATATGCCTTTCGTCCTTCTCCAGAACGCTTATTTACAGGAGAGAGAATTTCGATGACGGTTACGACTTCATTGGTGGCGACTTCTCGCACTTCTAAATAACCTTGTTTAACGATTTCAGGTATAGGAACTGTTACGGTTAACGGTTGTGCTGGCGGGGCAGTAACCGCAACATTTGATGGGGTTTGATGGGTTGTATTTTGTTGATGTTTTATGGTCAAATCGGGAATACCCACTAGGAGAGATTTATCTCCAATAGTTTCATAGATTCGCACTTCTACAGCCACTCGATATTTCGGACGGAGTTGATGAACCAACAACTCAGCCATGGCTATAATTAACCAATGATGGACTCCTGCCCATAATTCAGGGTGTTCTAAGTAGGGGTTCATTCCTGGAAAGGGTGAAGGCATAACTAATTCAAAATTCAAAAGATGGAAAAACCGAATACCTAATATAATATCCAAATAAATTAAAGTATGGTACAAACATTCATTCAATTTTCCAACCTTCTGTTTGGATAACATTTCTAATGTCAGCATCCAATGCCTGAAACGCCGATAAAACATTCAACTGTGAAAAATCATCGATAAGTTCTGCTAATCGTTGAATTTTCTCTCTTTCTCTAGCTTTGAATTGTTTTAACCGCCGACCTGTAAATCCGCTAGCTTGACGTAGGATTTGGCAAAGCTCATTTTTTGGATCGGGCAGTTGCTCAATTATGGATAGGTTTGGTAACTGTAACGATTGTCTACCATTAGGATTTTCTGCTGCTCTTCGGATGGCATTTTCATCAAATAACAGCCAGGCTTCTGTCATGCGAATTGGCACAACACAAATTACAGGAACACGAACAAATTCGCCAGTTTGTTTTACAGCTTCATGGATTTCAGATATTCGCTTATTGCGAGATTCATTTTCTGCATCCCGATGAACGAACAACAGATCGCACGGGTATAGTTCCAAGCTTGTTTTGATTTTATCTGGTAAAGTTTTGGGAGGTTGGGGTAACTTTCCGAGATTTGCCCATTCCGCCTGAATAGCCCAATTACTTAAATGTGAGCTTAATAACCATGTAAGAATATGCAACAACATTCTATCTGAACTGCCATCAGATAGTAAAGTATAGCGAAGTTCTGTCATATCAATTCCCTTGGAAAACCAGGGATTAGAGGTTGAAGATCTTCTCGATCTACAACTCGGTGCTTTTTGAGTTTTGTCGGCTCTGAGGTTTGGGAAAGAGTTAATTTTTGATGACCAGTGGAATCAGAATTATCATTAGGTACTGGATTTAGATAGGCAAGAAGCTTTCCTTTTGAAACAACATTTACATGGTCAGATTCTTGAGTTTTAGATTGTCGCCATGTATTTGGTAAACAACTAAAACAGACCCGTTTAAATCGCTGTCCGGATCTTACTGTCTCCCTAATTTCAGCAACTAACAAACTATCATCAGGGACTTGCATCACAACTGCTGGAGAGTGAGTATTAATGATGACTTGGCGTAAGGGATTATCCTGATTAACAGGTTCTTCTACATCAGTAGCAATGTCTTGCAAAAGATTAAGTATCTTGGGAATACGTTCTGGATGAATACCATTTTCTGGCTCTTCTAAGCACAGCAAACCTTGAGCTTCTGGGTCTAATTCCAGCACAGCTAATGCTAAAAAGCGCATGGTTCCATCAGAGAGCGATCGCGCTGGGTGAGTTGTACCATCTCGATTTTTAACCATTAAAGTCAGGAGTTCTCGGCTGTCATCCCGATCAATACTTACTTGATCCACATCATCAAGTAATTCTGCCAAACGATTAGCTATTTGGGTATAAACCTGAACCTCTGCATCTTCCTCAAATTTTCCATTCATTTCCTGTTTTTTTCTCAACCGTGCTAGATGATAGAGTGTTGCAGCGAGATGAGAACCATCTGTGTCCATTTTGGTAGGAGCAGTAAATTCATCCGGTTGCCGTAAAGATGAAGGTTCTAACTGTAATAATTGCCAAGATTGCATTTCCCTACGTGCCAAAAGTGCAGTTGGACTTTCGGCTGCATTAGTCACAGAAATTACAGTTCGAGGAAGAGCGGTTGCTGAACGCGCTAAAGCTCTACCACTGGTTCCACCATCTTGATGAAGCTTAATGATTCTATTTGTCCCCTCGCCCTCTGTAGAGATAAAATAAGGCACTCTCCGTTGTCCTTTGACTGCTGACTTACGCCAAGTTTTTGCCTTGTGAGGAAACAACAAATGCTTAGAAGCATCACCCAGATTAATATGAACTAATTCTTCTTTGAGCAGTTCTAATGAGCCTAATGATCGGAAACTATTATCTTTTTTGTAAGCAAGTTTCACTGAATAGCGCAGGAAGGTAATGCTAGCTTGGGCTGTCTGCCCTAAATCGTCAACTCCTTGATCAGGAATAATCATTTCTGCTTCAAAGGACATTTCATCCGCATATTTATTACCTACCCGATGAAATAGACTGCGGACATCTCCTGTCCTACCTCCATCGTCTCGAACAGATAAAGCCGCTTCAATCAAAGGAAGATCGGCAAGTGCTGATAAAAATCTAATGGCATCAAATAAGTTAGATTTCCCTACGCCATTTGCTCCGGCGACACAGGTAAATGCTCCAAAACGAACATCAACATCAACTAGATTTTTAAAGCCATTTACTTTCAGTCTGGTTAACATGATTTTCTTCTACGCAGCCGCTAGTAAAGATGCTTTACC
>DNGI01000023.1:7508-25908 GCA_003486645.1 Cyanobacteria bacterium UBA11370
AGTAAAGATGCTTTACCTCATATCATATCCAAATAAATTCGGGTCAACGTCTCCTAATTTCAAATCCCCCAATCCATACTCTACCCAACGCCTTTCTACCATCGCTGCAATATCCGGATCAGACTCCAAAACTTCGCCCCATTCATGGTCAGTTTCTGGCGGAATCTTAGTAGTTGCATCGATTCCCATCCGTCCCCCTAACCCAATCTTTTCACTGGCAAAATCCAAACTATCAAACGGTGTATTCGGCAGAATAAACACATCTCGAACTGGGTCAACTTTGGAACTAATTGCCCATACCACCTGACGCGGATCACGGATATTAATATTCTTATCTACCACAATCACAAACTTAGTATAAGTAAACTGAGGTAAAGCACTCCAAAATGCCAAAGCTGCCCGTCGTGCTTGACCTGGATACGCTTTATCAATGGAAATAATTGCCGCCTTGTAACTCAGGGCTTCCATTGGTAAGAAAAAGTCAACAATTTCTGATACTTGTTGTCGCAAAATCGGGGTATAAATACGATTTAGAGCAATAGCCATCATTGCTTCTTCTTTGGGGGGACGACCGCTAAATGTGGTTAAATAAATTGGGTCTTTACGATGGGTCATGCAATGGAAACGAATTAGGGGTGAATCTTCTACCCCACCGTAATATCCCATGTGATCTCCAAAAGGGCCATCTGGCATCATTTCTCCTGGCGTGATTGTCCCTTCTAAAACAAATTCCGAGTCTGCTGGTACTTCTAAATCTAAGGTTTTACACTTGGCTAACTGCACCCCAGAACCACCGTATAATCCAGCAAATAACCATTCGGATAAATCGACCGGAATCGGTGTAGCGGCTGCCATAATAATTAAAGGATCGACACCCAACGCGATCGCAATTTCTAATTTCTTCCCATTTTGGGCAGCTTTCCGCAAATGTCTCGCCCCACCCCGTACCGACAACCAATGTACTGTCATCGTATTGTGCGATTGCAATTGCAACCGATAAACCCCGACATTCGGAATACCAGTTTCACAATCTTTTGTAATCACTAATCCCAAGGTAATAATCTTACCCGCATCACCGGGATAAGGACGAATTAAAGGTAATTTATTTAAATCCAAAGCATCGCCTTCAATCACAACTTGATGACAAGCGGGGAAAAAATCCCGCCCCGGTTTCGCTTTAATAACATCAAATAATACCTTGCCAAAATCTATAGCCTGAGAAATCTTTTTCGGTGGTTTGGGTTGTTGCAGCATTCCTAATTTTTTACCCAAATCTTCCAATTCCTGGGGGTGTTCCATATTCATCGCCCAACAAACCCGTTGTTCAGTTCCCATTAAGTTAATAGCGATAGGAAAGGATGAACCCTTGACATTTTCAAACAGGAGTGCAGAACCACCTGCTTGTAGCATTCGGTTGGATATCTCAGCAATTTCTAAATCAGGATCAACCAGTGCCGTAATTCGACGTAATTGTCTCCGTTCTTCGAGTAGTTTGATGAATCCCCGTAAATCTCTTGCCATAATTAAGATGTGTAAACCTGTTTCTTTCTCTTATTATGGACTAATAAAGTCCCCTTGGTGTGGGTGGTGATATGTCAGATCATTTAAGTTTGCCATTAGTAAGTGATTCGGATGCGATCGCGGAAATTAGCCGGAGTGTTTACCAAGCGATCCTGGATATTCAGCAGCAGCAACCAGAACTCCTGTATGAAAAGTACAGGACGATTCAGTGGTGTGATACCCGTTATCAATCTGCTATTTCAAATAAGCTGAACACTGCACTCAAGGAGATTCAAGACTGGAATCCCCGACTTGTCAAAGTCCGACGATTGCTGCAAAGTATCTTCATTCCCAACTATTTTAACACTCCAGAGTTTAAAGAATTGCTTGTAAAAATTCGTGCCTTAATACCCCATAAAACTCAATCAGTATCAGACGGATTACTCAGTGCAGAACCTACTCAATCTACGATATCGCTGTCTCGTGTAGCTAACCCTTCTCCCGGCGGAATTGCTATCCTGTTGCTTGATGTCGAAAACCTACAATTGGATATTGAAACTGAACAATTTATAGCTGGAATCTGTACGTATCCGATTCAAATTAAAGTAGCCTTTGCTAATTGGCGCAGCATGGGTAAAAAAGATATTGAATTCCACAGTCGGGGTTATGAATTGATTCATGTTCCTCCAGGCAAGGACAGTGCTGATGTTAAAATGGCGACGGTTGGGTCTTCAATTTTTGTGCATTATCCCACAGCACGAGAAGTGCTAGTTTGTTCTTCAGATGGGGTTATGACTCATCTTTACAACACTCTCCAGACTCATGGATTAACTGTGTATCTCGTCCGAAGACAAGGGGATACTATAACGGTTTTAAACAGTAAAACGAACCAAACTCAAACTCATTCGCTAAATGCTCCATCAGCTATTCCATCAGTTGAGCAATTTATCACTCAGCTTAAAGATATTATTAAAGACGAACAAAACCGAACAGGAAATCCTTGGATCAAGCTTTCTATAATTTCTACTCGATTTCAAACTCAGTACAAGATAACAATCAGTCAAATTGTAGCGAATCATTTTCCTGGAAAGAGAGCGAGAGATATTTTTATCGATTATCCTAATGAATTTGTGATTCATCAGTTATCTGATAAATCGGAATTATATGTCACAATTTTTGATATTGAGCATCCTGGCACTTCTGGTATCGAACCTAATACCACTGATGTTAGAATACCCCAAACTCCAGACCCGCCTTTACTACCTTTTAAATCGAAAGTAGAACTAGAACACGCATTAATCAAAATTGTCAAGACCTTAACAGCTAACTCTAGCCAGAAGTCAGTTCCCATTTCAAACATAGGTACTGAGTTTCACAAGCAATATAATCAACCAATTACTAAGGTAATTAAAACCTTAAATTTAGAAATTAAATTCCCTCAATTTTTACAAGCGTGTAGCGGATTAAAACTAAACAAGAGTGGCAATGCCTATCAAGTTACATTTGACTCTCTAAATAGTAACGAGGCGACCAAAATAAAACCTACTAATCAAAAAGAAAATGAATCAAGTATAAACCTAATTACTTCGGTAGAAGAATTAGAAAAGATTATTGCAGAAATGATTATTAAACTAAGTAAGGCATCTAACACAAATGATGTATCAGTTAATCTTATAAAAAAAGAATTCTTAGACCAATACAAGATAACAGCAGATGCAAGTGTTAAAAAATTTCAACCTGATTCTAGTCTGATTAAATTTTTGCGATCGCCCTTGGCGCTGCGCTTCGCGCAATCGCGTCCCACCCTATTTAAATTAACGTTGGTTAATAAGGATTATCGAGTAGCGATCATTCACCCTTAGCCTTCTACACCCCATAAGCGCCTTTTTTAACGACACCTTATTCAATCATTTACCTGAAATTAACCAGCCGCAGACAAAAATTCCTATATGCTAGCGTGGAAAATGCCTGATATGGTTAAATCAACATCAAGCTTACCTATCCCGAAGGGAGTTTTCTGAATTATTATGACAAGATTGTATGATTTATTCCTGAAAGGTGGGCCAGTCATGTGGCCCATTCTAGGATTATCAATTTTAGCAATATCTTGTGCCCTAGACCGAGCCTGGTTTTGGTTTCGGTTATTGACTCAAGAAGATCGAATTGTCCATGATGTCTTGGATGCGGCTCGTTATGATTTGCAAAAAGCAGCAGAAATTGCAGATTATGCCAAATTTTTACCAATTGGTCGCTTTCTTTTGGCTCCTTTAAAACTTAAGCAACCCACACCTGAAACCTTTCGTCTAGCAATGGAAGCAGCAGGAGATAAAGAGTTTGTTCAAATGCGAAAGGGTGACAAGCTTCTGGAAACTATTGTCGCTCTTGCTCCTCTATTAGGTTTACTGGGAACGGTGACGGGTTTAATTGGAACCTTCAACAATCTTAACATTGGTGGAGGAGGTAGCTCTCTTGAAGCATCTAAAGCTGCTGCTGGGATTGGTGAGGCTCTAATCACTACAGCAGCAGGTATGATTGTAGCAATTTTAGCCCTAATTATTTTCCGGGTTCAGGTGACTTTACAGTCTCAGCAGATGGAGTATTTTTCTGAAGTTGGGAGTCAGTTAGAGTTAATCTATCGTCAAGTTTGGTATGAATCCTCTACTCCTAATTCCCACCATGCTTTACCTAGCTCTACGGCTTACCAGAGTGATTCTTTATCAGTAGAAGAATACTAATTTTAATCATAAATTAAATAAAGTGAATTTATGCGATTTAGAAATCACCGAAAAAGCTCCTCAATACCCGAAGTCAACCTAGTCCCGATGATGGATGTGTTGATGTCAGTTTTAACGTTTTTTATCATCATTTCTATGAGTTTTAGTAGTCAAATTACGGCAGATGTTGAGTTACCCCAGGCTAGTACGGGTCAAGTTAAAGCGGGTAATAGTGGAGGTGGAGTAAGAGAAGAAAAAAGCCCAGATCCTCTGGTGATTGGATTGAACAATCAGGGCCAGATCTTACTTGCTAATCAACCCGTTGATAAAACTCAAATGGCGGACAAAATAATATCATATCTCTCAGAAAAGCCCGATGGGGTTGTGATCTTAAAGGCAGACCGGAAGTTATCCTACAAAAAAGTCGAAGAAATTTTAAGTGAAATGCAAAAACTAGGAGGCGATCGCATTTCTTTAGCACTTCAATAATCGGTTTTTGGATGTTGGATTTAATCAAAAAATCGCTCAAACAAACCTAGTTCCTTTTATATCTATGCGGTTTAAAAACCAGCCACAACATTCTTCTATGCCAGTCGTTGACCTCATCCCCATGCTGAATGTGATGATGTCAGTATTGGCATTTTTTGTCCTCATCTCTACAACATTGAGCAGTTTACAGGTCGTAGATGTGCAATTACCGAGCGATGAGCAAGGTCAAATTCAGCCGACTAATCCACCAGAACCCCTGATTGTCCAGTTAAATTCTCAAGGGGAACAAGTGCAACTTTTAGTTGGTAATCAACCCATTACTAAAGAACAGCTATTTCAACAAATACAAGCCTATTTAGGGCAAAATCCTCAAGGTGCTGTTCTACTGACGGCTAATTCAAATGTGGATTACGAACAGGTTATTCAACTGTTAGCTCAAATGCGAGATGTGGGAGGCGATCGCGTTTCTTTAGCCATTAATAGTAGTTCTTAAATTAAAAATATATTCTTCAAACTAAAATGAAAAATCATCTAAGCTAATAATAGCTGTTCCTGAACCATCTTGAGTGGGAATCAGTTGGATAAAGCCCTTAAAACTATTTTTACTAACTGGATAAATTAGTCCATTTTGCCTCAAGTCTATGGGGTTATCTACTCTAAATTCGCTATTGCTCAATGCTCTATTCAAGTCAGAACCTAGCTGTGCAGGCCTTTTTCCAGGAAATATCCCAAAGTCATTATATTTACCCCCTGCTAATTTACTTGTTATATCCGACGTAAGTTCTTTCGTTGAAGCAACTTCAATAACCTGTCTAATGATGTTTTTAAACTCCCTTTCTTCTTCACTATTTGCCTCTAAATTAGCGATATCTTTACGATCTAGTTGATTGTCTGAAAGAAAGATAACCGTATTTTCTCCTATCTTAATCAAGTGAAGATATTGAGAGACATTATTTTTAGATACTTGATAAATTTGTAGGTCAACATGATCTATAGTTGGAGAAGCTAAGGTATATTTCCTAGCGGATAGCTCTTTGCCGTAGTATTTAATAAGTTGACCAAGTGGCTGGTTGACATTCCGAGCTGAGGAATCAGCCTCTTTAGAGAGTACACCTAATGAACCAACTTGAGCATTTTCTGGAAAAGGAAAATTACTTAGAAAATCTTCGAGAGGATCGTTAATGTTAGTATTCTTACTATCAGTTTCACTACCACTAGTACCCTTAGAATCTGACTCAGAGTTTGGGGATTTAGATGATGAAGACTGTGATGATTCTGATTCTTGTGGCGCTGATGGAGAAGTTTCGGCTTGAGAGTTAAGGTTTGATTTTTGCTGAACTTGATAGTTAATTGGGTTGGCTATCTGTTGTTGGGGTTGGTTAGGAGTTGATAAATTCGGCTGAGGAGTAAGTTGAGGAGTTGGTTTTGGGGAAGGTTGAGGAGACGATCCAGAAGAAAATTTAGCCGCAGAAGGTAACTTGGTAATCTTAACAGTTTCCTCTTTTTCAGCAGACTCAAACTTTTCTAGATTAGAGGATATTGGTATCATGAGCAGTAGCGCGTGCAACACTAAGGAAATGAAAAGCATGGGATGAGCGAACATCCGTACCGGGGTAGGTAACTTTTTCAGGAAGTCAAGTCGCTTCATGGGAGTCCTTTAGCATTCTGGCGGGGTAAAACTCAGCTGAACTTAACCTTACTGGCATGATCAATCAGCAAGTCAGTCGTTAGATGACTCTTACCTCTTTACTTTACTCACATCCAGACGTAACGACAGACAAAAAGGTTTTCTTCGTGTAACCTTACCTTTTTGTATCACTCACTTCAATGGCTAGGGTCATTCTGAGACAATAAAATAGCTGTTCTCGAAACTTCCCCAGCGTTAGTAGATACCAAAATCATATAAATTTTTAAATCATCTTTCTTGATTTCATAAAGCTCTCCATCCCCATAAGTTCCAACTTTCTCAATCTTAAATTTATCCTCTCCTTTGCTTAACTCACTGCTTATTCTAGAAGCAAGTTGTTCGGGAGAGATAGGTTGAGAAGGCGATGTTATCACTTCCAATCTGTCTAGAAGCAAGGTTTCTATAATCTGCTCTACATTATCTGTTTGGCGATTGAGTTTTTGCAAAGTTTCACTTTGAGACAATTGATCAAAATCTGACGGTCTAATTTTTTTAAGTTGCAGGTCTTGATTATCTCTTATCTTTTGTTTAAAGGCATCATAAAAATCTGAAATAAAATCACTCTTTTTGGGTGTTTCTTTAATTTGCAACTCTTCCAGACTATGAATCTTGTTATCAACAAAAATAGCTGTTTTCCCGTCTTTATAAATTAAATGTAAAAATTGAATCGGTTCGCCCTTTGATACTTGATAAACTTTAAAATTATCTTGCTCAGTTTTTGTAATTATCGTAAACCCTTTATCCTTGAGCTGCTTCTCAAAATTTCTAGCTACGTCTTGTAACTCATCTATTGTGTAATAGATATAAGTCGAATCATTAAATTTGGGGTTTAATATCCCACCCGAAGTCAGCCACGATCCAAGATAATAAGGAAAACCTCTAATAAAATTCCCCATAGATGTTAAACCAGGCTTTTGCTGGGATGTATCTAGAGGTTGTTGTGGTTCTGGTATTGAGCTTGATACGTCTGGAGTTTGTTGCTGTGAAAAGGTGGGGATACTTGCAGATGTTTGATTCTGAGGTGGGTTGGATGATGACTCAGGATTAGAGTTGGGTTCTGACTGAGAAACCGAAGAGGTTGATGAAGGTTGGCGAGTAGAGGTAGAGGGTTTTTGAGACGAGGATTCATTAGTCGTTTTAGTAATATTCGGTTTAGCAGTTGTTTGGTTAGTAGCAAGTTTAGGGTCTGATTTTTGTTCAGATAATTCTTCCTTGTCTGATGTAGCGTTAGTTTGATTGCTAGAAATTTGTGAAGTTGGTTGTTGAGAAGGGGAAGATTGAACTTGGATCTCTTTTTCGTCCTCTGATGACTTAGGTTTTTCTGGATCAGCACTTACAGGTATCATTAAAAGTAGACCATGCAAGACAAAAGCTACTAACAACATTGGTGCAAAGAAACCTTGTCGTGAAGGTCGTGAATTATAGAAGGGATCGAGGTGTTTCATAGATGCTCTTTAGCCGGAACATATAGTAAGTTTAACTGTTAATACTTATCACTAACTTAGGGAAAAATTATGGAATAGATCGAGGATCATTTCCCCAAATTACAACAAACGTTTGACTCCCACCAAACCCAACTTTTACCAAGCTCATATAAAACTCAATTCCCTGTTCATTTTGAGCTTTGTATAAGCTTGCTCCGCCATATAAATCAGTCAGTTCCTCAACCTGAAAGCCAAGCTCTTGCCTTAAAACAGGTTCGATATACTCATCATAAACAGAGTTAGGATTTCCGCGAGTTGTAAGTGAACCTACCGCTCCTTCCTTAAGTTGATCTGACCCTACCAAAAAATCTGAACCCACTTCTTCAGGCTTACTATCAAGAGTATTTTCAATATTTTCTTCAGTATCCTTTCCGGCTTCAACTAATTTAGCTTTTATTCTCGCACGTAACTCTCCTAAAAGACCTGCACCCGCCTCTACTCCAGCCTGAGATTTATCCTCTTCTTGCTCCTCAGTTTTCTTATCATCTGACTGAGATTCATCAGTTTTCTTATCCTCTGGTTGAGGTTCATCAAAGTTAGTTTCTTCTTGCGGTTTTTCCTCAGTTTGATTTTCTTGTTGTTGAGGTTCCTCTTTCTCTTCCTCTTGCGGTTTAATAGGAGGAAGGGGTTCGCTCTGGCGAGAAGATAATGGTACTCGTTTAGGAGGTAGCTTAGGTTGAGGTTTAGAAACCTTTGGAACTGACTTAGGAAGTAACTTAGAGCCAACCAAACTCGTAATTTTAACTGGCTCTCGATTAACCGGAGAAGGTTCAGATTCAGGTTTAGGTTCAGGCTGAGATGGCACTTGAAAAGCCAAAAGTAAACCGTGAAAAACGATAGAAATTAACAGCATTGGTCGGAAAAACACCAACAAAATAGAAGGAATTATTTTCTGTATTAAGTAAAACTGCTTAAGCATTTCCCCAACCTAAACTCAACCCAATCAACTCTGACATCCGTTACATCCGTTACCCTCATCCGTTGCCAACTATCCCATCCGTCCATTCAAATAATCTTCAGTCTTCTTATTAACCGGATTCGCAAAAATAGTTGTCGTCTTACCAAACTCTAGCAATTCACCCAAATACATAAACGCCGTGTAATCAGAAAACCGTGCTGCCTGCTGCATACTATGAGTTACAATCAAAATCGTTACTTGTTTTTTCAGTTCACTCATCAACTCTTCAATACTTGCCGTGGCAATAGGATCGAGAGCCGAAGTTGGTTCATCAAAAAGGATTAATTCCGGATTTGTTACCAAAGCACGCGCAATACACAAACGCTGTTGTTGACCTCCAGAAAGATTAAATGCTTGGTCATATAACCTATCTTTCACTTCATCCCATAAAGCCGCTTCTCGTAACGCTTGCTCTACCTTTTCATCAATAACCCTAGGCTTAATTTGACCCCGTACCCGTAGACCATATGCCACATTTTCATAAACAGATTTTGGAAAGGGGTTAGGCTTTTGAAACACCATACTGATCCGCATCCGAACTTCAATTGGATCAACTTTACGACCTAAAATATTCGTTTGGTCAGAATCCAGGAATATCTCCCCTTTATAACGATTACCAGGGTAAAGGTCATGGAGACGATTAAAACACCGCAATAAGGTAGTTTTTCCACATCCCGAAGGTCCAATTAATGCCATGACTTGTTTTTCTGGTACACTCAAATTAATATTTTTCAGGGCATGAAATGAACCATAATAAAAATTAAGGTTTTTTACCTCAGCTTTCGGCTTTATTCCATTTAAATCATTCAGTGATTCTACGTCTTTTTCTACCATTTGATCCCTTTGCGGAAGCGATACCGTAAATAAATAGCTAGTCCATTCATGGCGAGAGTCATTGCCAGAAGAACAGTCCCTGCGGCGGCAGCATTGAGTTGAAATTCGGGTTCTGGACGAGATACCCAATTAAACATTTGAATTGGCATAACTGTGAAAGGCGCTTGCAACCACGCCAAAGAAACATAAGGAATTTCATCCTTAAAAGGAGAATCCGGTAAAAAGGCAATAAACGTCAACGCACCAATCGTAATTAAAGGAGCAGTTTCTCCAATTGCTCGCGCTAAACCAATAATTACACCCGTAAGAATACTACCCAATGAATAAGGTAAAACATGATCCCATATCATCTGCCATTTGCTTGCTCCCATTGCATAAGCAGCTTCGCGGATACTACTGGGAATTGCTCGCAGCGCTTCTCGTGTTGTGACAATTATGATTGGTAAAATCAGCAACGCTAAGGTTAAACCTGCTGATAGAACACTCTCACCTAAATTGAATTGATATACAAACAAACTAAGTGCTAATAAACCATAAATAATTGAAGGGACACCAGCCAAATTCGTAACATTAATTTCAATTAAATCAGCCAGCCAATTTTTCTGAGCATATTCTTCTAAATAAATACCTGCGGCAACCCCTAAAGGAACTGCTGCCAACGCCGTTACTAACATGACTAAACTAGTGCCTACCCAAGCAGAAAGAATTCCAGCTTTTTCAGGATGGCGACCTGGAAATGATAGAAAAAACTCCATTGAAAGACGTGGTGTTCCCTGAATTGCTAACTGTATAGTTAATGCTACTAAAGTAATAATTGCTACTAGAATGACCAATAAGCCGAGCAGAGCAAAAATAGAATCAATGACTTGACGACGAGCAACATTTTCTCGAATTTTTTGGATAGTTGTCATGGGGTATTAGTTGTTTGTTGTTTGTTGTTTGTTGATTATTTAATTAAAAAAACAACAAATTAATAAATTTCTCGGTAGCGTTTCGCTAAAAAATGCCCTACAATGTTTAATACTAATGTCATCAAAACCAACGTTAAACCCGCCGCAAAAATGGTTTGATACTCAAGACTACCATGAGGCAAATCCCCTAAACTCACTTGCACAATATAAGCCGTAATTGTGGCAGCTTGCTCCGTTGGATTCCAGGTAAGATTGGGTTGTAAACCAGCAGCGATCGCCACGATCATGGTTTCCCCAACTGCACGAGAAGCCCCTAAAATATAAGCTGCACTAATACCAGAAATAGCCGCCGGATAAACAACTTTCCATGCGGTTTGGATACGAGTTGCTCCCATCGCATAAGACCCTTCCCGTAATTCTACAGGTACGGCTCGCATCGCGTCCTCGCTAATTGAACTGATAAAAGGAACAATCATAATACCCATAACTAGACCCGCACTTAACATATTAAATCCAGGCAAACTAGGAAATACTTTCTGCAAAAGCGGTGTCACAAATAATAGGGCAAAATAACCATACACTACAGTAGGAATACCTGATAATAATTCTAACCCTGGTTTGACAATTTCTCGTAACCGATAAGGGGCAAATTCACTCAGATAAATTGCTGCAATTGTTCCGAGCGGTATCGCCACGAATAAAGCAACGGTTGAGGTTACTAATGTTCCTGACACCAGCGGTAAAATTCCGTAATGTGCATCTCCAAATAATGGAGTCCATTGGGTATCTGTTAGGAATTCCAGCACAGAAACTTGTTTGAAAAACGATAGAGACTCACTAACTAAAATCAGGATAATAGCAACCGTCGCTACCACAGAAGATAACGCTGCTAAAAATAACAGGAATTCAATAGTTCGCTCTCGCCAAATTCGTACTACTTTTCGGGATAAATGAGATTGTTTTGAAAGTTGCACTTGTTGGTTATTCATACACTTAAGGAGTGATTAGCAATTAAACTCTTGCTAACTGCTAATCACGCTTCATTCAAACTCAAAATTTCTTACTATCTCGCCTCAAGTCTGAGTAATTCTTCAATTCTTACCCCGACCGTTTCTCGTCCTGCAAAAACACTACCAACTTTTTTATCCTCAAAATGACCCATTGCCAGAGTATAGGCTTCGGCAGGCAGAGGAACATACTTAACTTCACTCACTAATTCGGGAGCATTGTCAATATAAAATTCGACAAACTCTTTAATTTCTGACCGATTAGCCGCCTTCGCATTGACATAGATAAAAATAGGTCGAGACAAGGGTTGATACGTTCCTGTTTCAACTGTCTGTCGAGACGGTAATACAGCACCTTGACCTTTTCCTGCATCAATTGGTACGGCTTTCAATCGAGTCTTATTCGCTTCATAATAAGCATAGCCAAAATACCCAAGCGCATTGCGATCGCGCGACACTCCTTGTACTAAAACATTATCGTCTTCACTGGGAGTATAATCCGTCCGACTTTCCTTTGATTTCCCATTAATGGCTTCAGTAAAATAGTCAAATGTTCCTGAATCAGCACCAGGCCCAAACAACGTTAATGGTGCATCAGGCCAACTCGAACGGACTTGATTCCACTTCGTAATTTTACCCTGTGCCCCAGGTTCCCACATTTTCTTGAGTTCCTCAACTGTAATACTATTGACCCAGTTATTTTGAGGATGCACAACCACGGTTAAAGCATCATAAGCAACAGGCAATTCAATATAATCAATCCCCTGAGCTTTACACGCTTCCATTTCTTCTGCTTTAATAGGTCGGGACGCATTAGAAATATCAATTTCTCCAGCACAAAACTTTTTAAAACCACCCCCAGTCCCCGAAATACCAACTGTTACTCTTACTGAACCTCTTCTAGCATTTTGAAACTCTTCAGCAACCGCTTCAGTAATTGGGTAAACCGTACTAGAACCATCAATTTTGATTGTCGCCGGACTTTGGGATTTAACCGCAGGTACTCCTAAAGCTACTGTCGCTGCTACTGCTGCGATCGCAGTCATTACTCTCAAGCGGTTCGCCTTACCTTTGATTTTGTTCGCCACCATACCATTCGCCCTTTGATGCTAAGTTTCAGCAAATCAGACGAAAGACAGAATAGCGTTTCAGGGTTAAGGCATTATAATGTAACTTTAAAAAAACAATAAGTTTTGGTTAAATAATTCCCAGACACACCCCCTCTCCAGAGTCCCATCGTCGTTAGGAGCAGGAATAAGGTATAAAGAAATGTAAAAATTAATCCAGCATCAGGTTATTGTTGTCCGTGCTACAGGCGTTAACTGAAGGTGAATCACTTTGATAAACTTATGAGTGATTAAAGATTCAGCTAGAGGTTAATTGGCTGAGACACATTTTTGGCTTTCATTACATTTTCAGCCTTTTTTTGTACCTCGACTTCTATAGATAGCGTAGCTGCGTAAGTCCTAACGTTAGAAAAAAGTGAGCAGACTGCTGTAGACTATTCCCTAGTCCAAAATCAATTTTGTTAAGTAAGCGTGCAAAGCGGATACATTTCTGACCCATCCACCCCCCCTCATAAATTGCCTAATCAACGCTGGCAAATCGCACCCGCAAGAGGCAAAGAAGCTTATCAACTCGCACAAGCAACCGGACTGTCTCCCCTACTCTCTCAAGTACTGATTAACCGAGGGATTGAAACACCGGAACAAGCACAGGCATACTTAGATCCAGCATCTCAAGCCATTCCTGCACCGATTGATGAATTTCCCGATTTAGCAATTAGTGTAGAAATGCTGAAAGAAGCGATCGCTAATGAAGAAAAAATTGCAATTTGTGGCGACTACGATGCTGATGGGATGACGAGTACTGCGTTGTTACTTCGGGCATTACGTTGGTTAGGTGCAGAGGTGGATTATGCAATTCCTAGTCGCATGAAAGATGGCTATGGAATTAATCGACGTATTGTTGAAGAGTTTGCCGATGAAGGGGTAGCCATAATTTTAACGGTTGATAATGGAATTTCTGCCCATGAGGCAATATCCAGTGCTGTAGAATTAGGCATTACTGTTATTATTACTGACCACCACGACTTGCCTGACGAACTACCAGAAGCCGATGCAATTCTTAATCCAAAACAGCTTCCTGAATCGTCACCGTATCGCAGTTTAGCAGGGGTTGGTGTAGCCTATATTTTAGCGGTAACGCTAGCGCAAGAATTGGGGCAATTGCGGGGATTAACCACTCAGTTATTAGAATTATTTACATTAGGAACGATTGCGGATTTAGCCCCATTAACGGGTATTAATCGCCGTTGGTTAAAGCGGGGTTTAGGACTCTTGCCTCAGTCTCAATTAACCGGAATTCAGGCATTAATCCAAATGGCGGGAGTGAGTGAAGAGCAAAAAGAACTCAAGCCAGAAGATATTGGGTTTAAATTAGGCCCTAGAATTAATGCAATTGGTCGTTTAGCAGACCCTCAAATTGTTATAGAATTACTAACAACTACTGATGCGGGAATAGCACTGGAACGGGCGATGCAGTGCGAACAAATTAATAAAAAACGGCAACAACTTTGTGAAGACATAGAAAAAGAGGCGATCGCACTCATTGAAGAGAATCCCCTCGATTGGCAACAACAGCGAGTCTTAGTCATTGTTCAACCGGACTGGCATCATGGTGTTATTGGTATTGTTGCTTCTCGATTAGTGGAACGCTACGGAGTTCCGGTTTTTATTGGTACGTATGAAGAGGAGGATAAAGAACTCATTCGGGGTTCAGCGCGGGGGATTCCGGAATTTCATATCTTTGAAGCCTTACAATTCTGTCAAGATTTACTGGGAAAATTTGGTGGACATAAAGCCGCTGGTGGTTTTTCTTTACCTGCTAAAAATTTAGATGAATTTCGGGATTCTCTGAGTCAGTTTGCTTATGATTGCCTGGAACCTGAACACTTGAAACCGCTAATTATGATTGATGCGGAGACTAATTTTAATCAAATTACTCCCCAACTCTACCAACAAATTGACGCACTGCATCCTTGTGGAATTGAAAACCCTGATCCCGTATTTTGGACACCCAATGTGCAGATACTTGAACAAAAAATTGTCGGGAAGGGACACCTAAAACTGATGTTGAGTCAAGATAATCAATCCAACCCAATTAAAGCGATCGCTTGGCGTTGGGGTGAATACGTCCCGTTACCGTCACGAGTCGATATCGCCTATAAATTGCGACAAAATACGTGGAATGGTACTATTAGTGTTGAATTAGAATTAGTCGGCATTCGTCCTAGTACTGTTACTACCTTGCCCTCCAAAAAAGCTGAATTTTATTACAATCAACGCCGCTATACCTGTAGCTTATGCGAGTCGTTAAATGAATTAAGAATAAGAAATCCTGAAGGAAAAGTTCTGGCAATTCAAAAAGGACAACGAACCGGACTGTTAGGACTTAAACGGGAAGATGCTAAACCTGTCGATGTTACACAACCTCCCTATTACCAATTAATTAAAGCGGCAACTCGCGCTTTAGAACTAACCTAAGAATTCAGGAGTTAAAATTCAGAATTCAGAAGCATGAATAACCAAGTGCAGAAGTAGTTGATGTACCCCTTCCCCCAATTGAAACCCTATTCTGACTTCCAACTCCTGACTCCTGAATTCTCACATAACTAAAGATCGCCTTTAAACGCCGCCAGCAAGAAAATAACCGCAGGACCAGCAATTACAATCGCTGCTAGCATGGTTAGCTGGGCAATCACTTCCCAATTGATGTTACCGAGAAAGTTCAGAAAGCTCAGATCAATTCCTAAAAAACCTAACAAGCTCATGTTTATTGTTATCCTCCCGAATGGACTTGATGAATTTAGTAGTGCAACTAAAAAATTATCGCTTAAATTTTACTCGGTAATTTGCCCCATTTTTTAATTAAGTTTACAAAAATCTACAAAACGCAATCAAACCCGATACAGTCTCAGCTAGCCTAAAAAGCCGTTAAGCTAGATGTAGCTTATTTTCTAGCCTTTGTTTAAAATAATGGCAACGTGGCGTTGTGTAAAGCAATGTGGTGCTTGCTGTCATCTTGACCCAGCCGAGCGACCTGAATTAGAAGAGTATCTTACCCCAGACGAGTTAGCGCTCTATTTGAGTATGGTGGGGGAAGGAGGTTGGTGTGTCAATTTTGACCATACTACCCGTGAATGTCGCATTTATCCCCATCGTCCTCGTTTTTGCCGCGTGGAAGCGGACATTTTTCATGATATGTATGGTATCGAACCGGACGAGTTAAACGACTTTGCCAT
This sequence comes from Cyanobacteria bacterium UBA11370, assembly GCA_003486645.1. Classification (GTDB taxonomy): domain Bacteria; phylum Cyanobacteriota; class Cyanobacteriia; order Cyanobacteriales; family Coleofasciculaceae; genus UBA11370. The sequence continues at coordinate 23,396 of DNGI01000023.1, forward strand.
TGACTGCTGTCACCAGCAGATTGAAGGAGTGTATGGCGATCGCAGTCTGGAAATGTTACGCTTCGACCGCGAGGTAGGGATGTGAGAAACCAAAAACCTGTAAAGGCGTTGCATTGCAACGTCTCTACACCCGATACCCCACACCCCATCTTTGTAAAGTTCTGAAAATATGAATAAAATATGAAAGGTATTTAACATTAAGTGACCAGTGCTTGTGAAACTGTCTTCTCTGCCTTTAGTCGGTGTTGTCCTCACTGCGACTCCAACCTCGAACAATTCAATTGTCAAAAACAGCGCGAACTCTTCTCAGTACGACACTCCAAATGAGCCAAGGAATTTATCCCCACTCGCAACTCATCCTCCACAACCTCAGTCCACAACCCAACGCCATCGGGATATTTGGAGTATCTTTACCTCAACATTTTTAACCATTTTCCTAGCAGAAATTGGAGACAAAACTCAACTCACAACGCTACTGATGAGTGCTGAATCTCAGTCTCCTTGGATTGTATTTGCTGGTGCTGCAATGGCGCTTATTACTACCAGTTTGCTTGGGGTACTGATTGGACGTTGGATGGCTAATCGACTTTCTCCAAAAACGATGGAAACAGCAGCCGGAACTCTTTTACTCTTCATTTCCGTCATGTTGTTGTGGGATGTAGTTCAACTAGGTGGATAGTGGGAGAGTTTTAAGTTTTGAGTTAAAGAACGTTTTAAATGGCTAAACTCGGAACAACCAACAACCAAGAACCAACAACAAATTATGGACTGGCAATTACTGGGACTGAGTTTTATAACTGTATTTTTGGCAGAAATTGGAGATAAGAGTCAACTGGCAGCGATCGCACTGGGAGGTAGTCAAAAATCGACTCGTGCTGTGTTTTTGGGTTCAGTAACAGCACTGCTATTAGCAACATTTCTAGGTGTACTCGCCGGGGGAGGAGTTGCTCATCTATTTCCAACTCGGATATTGAAAGCGATCGCAGCAATTGGTTTTGCGATGATGGCAGTTCGCCTATTGTGGCATTCTCCAGTAGAAGACTGTACAACCGATTTGGCAGCGGATTTGGTAACGGATGTAACGGATGTAACGGATAATTTTACTAACAACTAACAACTAACAACTAACAACTAACAACTAACAACTAACAACCAACAACTAATTCATGGTTTCTCTGGCTCGTAAGAATCTCTTGACGGATATTCCTCGCTTTTTGGTGGCTCAGGCAGGTATTATGTTTGCTGTTAGTTTAGTCACTCTACAAACGGGTATTTTTAACGGATTTACGCGCTCGACGGCTCAGTTAATTTATAATTCTAATGCGGATATTTGGGTTGCTTCAGATACCTTAGTCCAATCGGAATTAACGTTACCAATTCCTCTATCTCATGTTATTGACGCTCGCCAAGTGGAAGGGGTGGAACGAGCTGAACCGCTGATTTTTAGTGGTGCTTTGTGGCGACCCCGTAGAGGTGAAATTACACGCGTAAAAGTGATTGGATTTGATCCAAATGGGCAATTATTTACGCCGATAAACCTGATTGACGGCAATGTTAGTGCCTTGAAAAATCCTTATACTATTATTGTAGATGCCACAAACCAAGATTCACTGAATGTGCAAAAGATTGGGGATAGGGTGGATGTAAATTCGTTACCAGCACGATTGGTTGGTTTGACTAAAAGAAACAGCTCAATTGTGTCGAATGCGTTTATGTTTACCTCTTTAGAAACTGCCAACGCTTTCTTAACTTCCGGTCAAACCTCTCAAGTTTATTGTAAATTACCATCAGGTTCCCAAGAGTTAAGTTGTACGAATACGTACTCAAGTACTGTTGAGTCGGAAGCTCCTAGTGAAGTGCCTCCTACACCTAACAGATTAGTCGCATCAGACTTAATTACCTATATATTGATTAAAGCTGAACCGGGTCAAAATCTACAAGAACTTAAGCAAAGGTTACAAGCTAAATTGCCAAATACTATTGCCTATACCCGTGAAGAATTTATTAATAAAAATCAAACCTTTTGGCAGCAGCGGACGGGGATTGGATTTATTCTAGGATTGGGTGCGGTTGTGGGTATTATTGTGGGTGTAATTATTGTTGGTCAGATTCTTTACTCTTCGGTGTCTGACCATCTTAAAGAATTTGGTACACTCAAGGCGATTGGCGCGTCGGATTGGGTGATTTATAGTGTAATTATTGAACAGTCTCTTTGGATGGCAGTATTCGGCTATCTTCCTGGTATGGCTTTGTGTTATGGTGTCGCAACGTGGACATCGGCAACTCAAGGAATTTTAATTTTAATTACCCCCGGATCAGCGATCGCCGTTTTTGGAATCACTCTGGCAATGTGTATTGGTTCGGCTATTTTTGCGATTCAAAAAGTAACACGCCTCGATCCAGCTATGGTATTTAAGGCATAGTGTTGTTTTAAACCCCGATTCTCTACTACACAATGTAGTAAGCTGTCACGCTTTTAAATTTCTGGTTGAGATAAGCTGTTCGTCATTTAA
>DNGI01000023.1:26187-28282 GCA_003486645.1 Cyanobacteria bacterium UBA11370
TCGCTACTGATACCCAATTTAAATGCGTGACAGCTTAGACGTTCCTGACGCGGGAGGGGGAAAACTCATGCTAGATCATCTTAAGTATTCACTCAAAACCCAAAACTCTCTCGTGGGGGATGGGGATTACCGAACGAGCGCTCTAGCAGGTAATTGATAGCGGTACATTAGAAATGTAGTTCGTAACGCCTATCCTGTTTGTGTGGATCGGCTCTTTTGCTCTGAGACAAAGATCATTTTCCTATGCGTAACAAAATTTTTTCAGCCATCAAACCCTTTTTGAAATCCCTGTTTATTTTTGGGCTAATCTTTACTCTAGTCCTCGGTAACGCCAGTACGGCTTTAGCGGCTCGGAGTGGCGGTAGAATGGGTGGAGGTTCGTTCCGCGCACCTAGCAGCCGTACTTACTCAGCGCCTAGTGGTGGGTACCGCGCACCTGTGGGAGGTGGCTATGGTTATGGCTATGGTGGGGGATTTGGATTTCCTTTCCTGTTACCGTTCTTTGGTTTTGGTGGGGGATTTGGGGGTCTATTTTCTATCCTAATTTTTATTGCGATCGCCAATTTCTTAGTTCGCTCTTTCCGCAGTATCGGTCAATCTGAAGAGAATCAGAGTTTAGGTTACACTAATCCTAAAGTTTCTGTAGGACGGGTACAAGTCGGTTTGTTGGCACAGGCGCGGAGTCTACAAACGGAACTTAATGAGTTAGCGCGAACGGCTAATACTGATTCTGCCACAGGTCGGGCGCAAGTGTTACAAGAGTCTACTTTGGCTTTACTGCGCCATCCCGAATATTGGGTTTATGGTTCAGCGACTTCCCAGCAAACAACGATGGAAACCGCCGAAGCAAAATTCAATCAGTTTTCATTAGCTGAACGGAGTAAGTTTACTGAAGAAACGCTCTGGAATTATGCAGGTAAACTCCGTCAAAGTGATTTAAAAGATACTGCATCTGACAGTCGGGGAGAGCTAGTTAAAACCGAAGCACCGGGTGAATATATTATCGTCACGATAATAACAGGTGTTGAAGGAAAGTTAGATTTGCCAACGATTAATAGCTCGGATGATTTGCGTCAAGCATTGCGTCAGATTGGGGGAATTTCGAGCGATCGCTTACTCGCTGTAGAGGTTCTCTGGACTCCTCAAGCGGAAGGGGATACTTTAACTTCAGATGACCTATTGGCTGAATATCCAGACCTGAAGTTAGTCTAATCGTTCCATAACATTTCAATACTTCTTAGGGTAGGTTTTATGCCTACCTTTTTTTTGATCGATTCAAGACTGTTCCAGATCGTTCAAGAATTCCCCTAGATATAGCCTGACAAATTCAGCCGACGCATCGGGGTTGATGTGCTGAAGTGCTTTAGCGATATCGACAACTGTTTCAGCGGTGGGATCTCTCTGTTCGTGAAACCATTTGAAAACGATAGAACGTTTAGTTCCCATGACTCCTGCCAATTTGTTCTGGCTAATGCCATAGGTTTCTAACACTTGTCTGAGGGCTTTTCCGACTTTTCCCATGCCCCTAATCGTGTCAGAGGATTTTGAGCAAGTAAATGTTCCCTCAAAAGATGACATGGTGTAAGATTAAAATTGTCATCTTAAAAGATGACAGATATCCAAGTGGAAATTAGGGAAACCCCAATGCTGAAAAGCTTTCTACCCGATACGCTAGAATGTTCCTCAACATCTGTTCAGTTGGGAGCTGCTCACGATCCAGTTTCAAGGCGAGAATTTATTAAAGTTATAGTAGTTGGTTCACCAATAGGAGTAACTAAAATTATTCACACGCTATACCGTTTGGGCTTTGCACAGGTAAGTGAGTGGAGTCCACCCGTACCAACGGCAAATTCAGGAGAGGTAATGAGGGTTTTAAGGCGGTGTGTTTTTATCGATTAAGGATTTAAGCGATCGCGTTTTTTTTCACAAGCCAAGAAAAAGTGCGATCGCTCCTCACTTTACTTAAAGCTCAACATCAAGGTCAATTCCTCTCGCTCGTAATAACTCTTCTAAACGTGCGGTTCTACGTTCTGCTTCCTGAGCGCGTTGACGTTCTTGTTCAGCCCGTTGACGTTCTTGTTCGGCGCGTTGATGT